>JAITAY010000349.1 GCA_031283915.1 Tannerella sp. | reverse complement strand
GGCTGAATTTTCATAACCGCAATGCCAACGGCTTGCGGAAGTAGCGCCGAAACCCGTTCCCACTGCCTGAAAGGCAGAACGGCTTGCCCGGCTCGAAGTCCTGCCTTTCAGGCAGCGGTACTCTTGCATTCCGCAGGTCAGCGACCTGCGGTTATGAAAATTACGGCTTTCAGCCGATGAGGTATCATATACGATAATCATTTTTATTTATTTCCCATCCCTTAATCAGTTATTCAATTATTCAATTATTCTTTGCATATCCTCCCGAAACCGGGAAGGCGTGATACCCTCTTTTTTCCGGAAAAAGGTAGAAAACTGGCCGGGATTTTCAAAATGAAGTTTGTAGGCCACTTCGGAGATGTTCATGGATGTATCGGTCAGGAGTTCCTTGGCTCGCAGCAATTTTTGCTGGAACTGATACTGTGCCGGGGAGACGCCCGTATATTCCTTGAACATCCGGCGGAACCACGAATAACCCAGTCCGAGTTTTGCGGCAATGTCCTCCTGCGAAAGCAGTCCCTCGATGTTGTCCTTAATCAGCTGACGGGCTTCCATGATTTTTTCTTCGATGCAGGAATCTTTGAAGTAACTGTTTTTCCATTTATAATAAACGGAACCCAGGATGTGAAGCACCATGCTGGAGATCATCTGCTGATAGCCCGTCTTTTCCTGCCGCGCCAGGTCGAGGATGTCTTCATATAAACGAAGGATCGTTGAACTGTGACCGATGCGAAACAGGGGATAATCCTTGTTGAAGAAGTGATTTTCGACCCGCCGGTCGATGTGCGGGCCGCGGAAACCTGCCCAGTGTTCGTCCCAGCCGGTATCGGGATCCGGATAATAACTGTGCCATTCGCCGGGAAAAAGCAGGATCATGGTGCCTTCGCTGATTTTCTGCTTCCGGACGGATTGAGACATGAAATAACCGGAACCTTTCGTAATGTATATCAGTTGATATTCGTTCAGCGTCCGCTTGTTGTGGGGCGAAAAGTTGTACTTGTCCGGGTGGCGGGACAGCGGATACGGACTTTGCGGCGGGATAAACTGATATCCGACCGTCGTCACCACAATGCCCCAGTCTTCGTCCACGGCATTAATCGCGAGATAACGCAACTGTTCATTCTTCAACATGGCAGTGTCAAAATTCAAATAGATACTATCAAATTAGCAAGCAAAGATAGGGAAAAAGAAAATACCTTTGCCACCATAAAATAATTTATCACCTCGCTATCATGAAGAAATATTCTTTTTTAGCATTTGACCTGGGCGCGACAAGCGGCCGGTCGATTCTCGGAACATTTGACGGTGTCAATTTTGAAATGAAAGAATTGACACGTTTTCCCAACGCCATGGTGGAAATGCATGGCAAGTATTACTGGAACGTATTCAGTCTCTATGAATCGCTGAAGGAAGGGCTGAAAGTTTGCGCAAGGCAAGGTATCGAATTGACCTCCGTGGGGATAGATACCTGGGGTGTAGACTTTGGCTACATCGGCAGGGACGGGACGGTGCTGGGGATGCCGCGCGCTTACCGCGACCCCTATACGGACGGGGCGCCGGAAGCGTTTTTCCGGATTGTGCCGCGCGACCGGGTATACAGCCTGACGGGTATACAGGTTATGAATTTCAACAGCCTGTATCAGCTTTTCCGGGCAAAACAGACCGGTTTTTCGCCTCTGGAGGCAGCCGATAAAATCCTGTTTATGCCCGATTTGCTTTCTTATCTGCTGACAGGGAAACAAGTTTGCGAATATACGGAAGCCTCGACTTCGCAACTGTTGAACCCCGTCACCCGCCAGTTCGAGACTTCGCTGCTGGAGGCAGCCGGTGTACCGGTTTCGCTGCTGCATCCGCTGACAGACCCGGGTGCCGTCATCGGAACACTGACCGATGCGCTGGCGGAAGAAACGGGTATCGGAAAAGTGCCCGTCGTCACCGTTGCCGGACACGACACCGCCTCGGCGATTATCTCCGTACCGGCCGGGAATCCGAATTTCGCCTACCTGAGCAGCGGCACATGGAGCCTGATGGGCGTCGAAACGAATGCGCCGATTCTGACGCAGGATTCGTTTGAGAAGAATTTTACGAACGAAGGCGGCATCGAAGGGACTACCCGTTTCCTGAAAAATATTACCGGCATGTGGTTGCTGGAGCAGTGTCGCAAGGAATGGGAAAAGGCCGGACGCAGCTATTCGTATCCCGAAATCGTGAAAATGGCCGAAGAAGCCGGAAAGAGCCGATCCGTCGTCAATCCCGACGATCCGCGCCTGGCCAATCCGGTCAGCATGAGCCGGGCGATAGCCGCGGTATGCGAAGAGAACGGGCAGCCGGTTCCGGACACGGACGCCGCGTATATCCGGTGCATTTTCGACAGCCTGGCCAACCGCTACAGGGAGGTGCTGGAGATGCTCTCTTCCATGGTTCCGTTCCCGATTGAGAAACTGCACGTGATTGGCGGCGGTTCGCAAAATGCACTGCTGAATCAGTTCACGGCCGATGCCATCGGGCTGCCGGTGGTAGCCGGTCCTTCCGAGGCGACGGCCATCGGCAACTGCCTGATGCAGGCCAAAGCCGCCGGACTGGTGAAAGACCGCTGGGAAATCCGCCGCATCGTAGCCAAATCCTTTCCCTTGCAGACGTTTCTCCCCCGGCAGGAAAAGAAATAACACCGTAAACACATTATACTGAATGTATTTATTCGTAATTATTTCAAGATATGGGCAAGTTTCATCTGTTTCGTGAATCATTCCGTCAAATTCAGGGATCGTTCCACCTGTTTTGTGAATTATTTTATCAAATTCATGGATCATTCTACCTGTTTTGTGAATTATTCTATCAAATTCGTGGATCATTCCACCTGTTTTGTGAATTATTCTATCAAATTCGTGGATCGTTCCACCTGTTTTGTGAAATATTCCATCAAATTCGTGAATCGTTCCACCTGTTTTGTGAATCATTCCTCCAAATTCATGGATCGTTCTATCTATTTCATGGAATTTCCTCCGAATTGGAGGAAAATTCTCCCTTTTTGGAGAATGTATTCCCCCCAACGCCCGAATGTTCTCCGACAGTGAGCGGATACACGTCCCGATTTTGGAGAAGTTTTTCCGGTTGCGTGGAAACGTGCCCCAATGTCCAATAAGCATTATATCAGTAATTAACATATACAATTTATCAACATTATAACAGAAGTAATTTATGAAAGAAAGTTTGATTAAACAATCGTATGAAATCGCAGCGGAACGTTATGCTGCGTTAGGAGTGGATACCGGCAAGGCCGTGACGGCGCTGGGGAAAATATCTCTGTCTTTGCACTGCTGGCAGGCGGACGACGTCAGCGGTTTCGAGAATCAGGGCGGCGACCTGACCGGAGGGATTCAGGTGACGGGCAACTATCCCGGCAAAGCCCGTAGCATCGAAGAATTGCGTGCCGACTTGCTGAAAGCCAAATCGTTCATCGCCGGCAACCACCGGATTAGCCTGCACGAGATTTACGGTGACTTTCAGGGAAAAGCAGTCGACCGTGATGAAGTGGAGCCGGCTCATTTCCAAAGCTGGATGGAATGGGCGAAAGCGAATGGCCTGAAGCTGGATTTCAATTCCACGTCTTTCTCGCACCCGAAAAGCGGCAACCTGACGCTGGCCAGTCCGGACAGGGATATCCGTGATTTCTGGATTGAGCATACGAAACGCTGCCGGAAAATCAGCGAGGAAATGGGCAAGTTCCAGGGCGACCCGTGTATCATGAACCTTTGGGTGCACGACGGCAGCAAGGAAGTGCCGGCCAGCAGGCTCAAATACCGCCGCCTCCTCGAAGAATCGCTGGACGAGATTTTTGCAACCGAATACAAAAACATGAAGGACTGCATCGAAGCCAAACTCTTCGGCATCGGTCTGGAAAGTTATACCGTCGGTTCGTATGATTTCTACCTGGGCTACGGAGCCAAAAAAGGCAAGATCGTGACGCTGGACACCGGCCATTTCCACCTGACGGAAAGCATTGCCGACAAGATTTCGTCGATGCTGCTCTTTACGCCGGAAATCATGCTGCACGTGAGTCGTCCGATTCGCTGGGACAGCGATCACGTGGTCATCCTGAACGACGACCTGCAGGATCTGGCACGCGAGATTATCCGTTGCGAGGCGCTCGACCGCGTACACATCGGACTGGATTATTTCGACGCCACCATCAACCGCATCGGCGCCTACGTCATCGGCAGCCGCGCCACGCAGAAAGCCATCCTGATGGCGCTGCTGGAACCGTCCGCCACATTGCAGGAATATGAAGCTCAAGACAGGCTGTTCGAACGCCTGGCGCTGCAGGAAGAGCTGAAAAGTCTGCCGTGGAACGCCGTATGGGACATGTTCTGTCTGCAAAACGGCGTGCCTGCCGGCGAAGACTACATCGCCGGGATACAGGCCTACGAAAAAGAAGTTACGTCGAAAAGAGTTTAAACGACCTTCATGAATACATTCATTGGATTGATAATCATAGCGGCAGGGAGTTTCGGACAGTCCAGTTCGTACGTCCCGATCAACAAGGTGAAAGACTGGTCATGGGAAAGTTTCTGGCTGATGCAGGGGATTTTTGCATGGCTGATTTTTCCCGTGCTGGGCGCCCTGCTGGCCGTGCCTGAAGGAAGCAGCCTGGGGCAGGTGCTTTCGGTTGACCCCACCGCCGCACTGAAAGCCATGGGATTCGGTATCCTGTGGGGCATCGGCGGCCTGACGTTCGGATTGAGTATGCGTTATCTGGGCGTGGCACTGGGACAGTCGATTGCGCTGGGTACGTGTTCGGCTTTCGGAACCATCATTCCGGCTCTTATGAAAGGGACGGATTTGTTCCGCGGAGACGGCTTGATTTTGCTGGCGGGCGTCTGTATCACGCTGGCGGGCATCACGATCATAGGTTATGCCGGCGGCCTGCGTTCCAAAAACATGACGGAGGAAGAGAAAAAAGCCGCCGTAAAGGAGTTTGCCCTGACAAAGGGTTTGCTGGTCGCTTTGCTGGCCGGCGTGATGAGCGCCTGTTTTGCGCTGGGACTGGAAGCGGGCGAACCGCTGGTGGTTTCAGGCGCAAACGACTTGTTCAAGACGCTGCCGGCTACACTGATGGTGACCTGCGGCGGATTTCTTACCAATGCGGCCTATTGCCTGTATCAGAATGGAAAAAACAAGTCCTTCGGCGATTACGGTAAGAAACCGTTACTGGTAAACAACTTTTTGTTCTGTGCCCTGGCCGGGCTGCTGTGGTATTGCCAGTTTTTCGGGCTGAGCATGGGGAAAAGCTTTCTGGAACCGGACAGTGTCATGATGGCTTTTTCGTGGTGTATCCTGATGGCGCTGAACGTGACATTCAGCAACGTATGGGGTATCCTGCTCAAAGAATGGAAAGGCGTATCTCCAAAAACCATTCTGGTGCTGGTGGCCGGTTTGGTTGTACTGATCTTTTCGCTGGTCTTTCCGAATCTGTTCAATCATTAATCTCACCTTTCTGTTTTTATAGATCAAAGACAGGGCGTCCGATATGCTGTGGCGTCCTGTCTTTTTTTATACTTTGCGCAGGGTGATGATGTACTTTAGGCGCTGTCCAAACCATCCATTTCCGGACAAATCACGGCTTGTTCTCACACAAAAAAAATTCATTTCATGCATTTTGAAATCCTGAATAATTCATCTTTCTGTGCAAAATCTTTCTGCGTGCAGTATATACTGCGCGCGGTATAGTTTTGTGCATAAAGGGGTAGTTAGTAGCTAGTAGCTAGTAGTTAGTAGAGGGCTTTTGGCAGAAAAGCGGCCGTTGGAGGGAAAGGCGTAAAAGTGAGGGTTTGATCGGACAGCTTCGTCGTATCACAGAACTACCGGCTACTATTCTACCAGCTACCTAACTACCTGTTTTTGTACAAAACCATACCACGCGCAGTATAAAGCGATTAAAGTGTTGTTTTTATGATAAAGTTGAATGTTTTTTCCTTCGGTTTTTTCCAGATAACCGCTTCGCCGTCGGGCGCGATCGTTGCATCAGGATGATTTTGAACGGCAATCGCTTTTCGTCCGCCGGGTAAACGGATATTCAGTACAAGTTCTTCCGGTTTCGGACATTTTTTGTCGTCGGTAAACCGGATGAAACCGGAAACCGTTTCATTTGACGCATTGTATTTCATTGAGTAGGAAACCGTTCCAAAACGTGTTGGCGCCTTCTCCACTCCAACTTCGTAACCGCTTCCAAGCCAATTGCGATCCGTTCCCAGCGCCAGTTGCAGAGAACTTCGCGAGGATATATCGCCGATAGCCGGATGGTCTTCGAACACCATCATGTCGCGAAACGCACGAACTACCGCTACAGGCGTCCATAAATGCTGACGGTCGCCGCTGCACTGTTTTGTATTAGCTTCCTGACCGCGTTCTTCGCACCAGGTATAAAGCGGGGTCGCATGATTAAGTGTTGCGTAAAAATATTTTGCCGCAATATCGCCATTGCGTCTTACCAGGTAGGTTTCCGCGATATTGTCCAATGTAATCGCTACCCACATTCCATCGACCATCCAACCGGTATGAACAGGTATTCCACCCGGACTCAGTTGTTTTTCAATATGTTTCAGTGTGCCTTCAACTAATTCATCATGTTCCGAAAGCAATTTGCAGGGAAACGTAACATTGAGAACTCCCCATCTGCTACCGCTTGTTTTTCCGGCAACACCGGGAATCCAGGAATAATTATCTTCCTTAATACTTCCTTTGCGGATTGTTTCAAGAAGATCGGAATAAGCGGTATCGAAATAACCTTTGAGTTCCTGATATTCTGTTGTTTTCCCCAGAATTTGCGCAACTTCGGCGGCAATCAGGCTGGAATACACCGACCAGATATTATGCGGAAGAAAAATTCCGTAATAGTCCTTTTCGTTCATCAGACCGCCATCTCCCATACCTCGCGGCATCAGTCCGTAATTGAGCGGTTTTTCTCCTTCGTAAGGTTTTCTCGAATAGGCTCGCATTTTTTCCAGCCATCTGGCGCTGGCCAACATGCGCGGATAAATCCATTCGAGAAATTTCCGGTCTTGTGTGAGACGGTAGTGTTCGATAGCAGCCCACGATTTCACTCCGGCGCCACACCACATTAAATGTCCCCATCCCGACGGATCGTTCCAATCGCCATTGTCTCCCTGACATTCATAAGAAACTCTGTAACCGTCAAAAGCGTCTTGATGAAGTCCCTGCTGGTCGAGAGCAACAGCAACAATTGCCGCTTCAACGGCATTGACCGCACGGTATCCTTCTGTGCCGGGAACGCTTCCGATATATCCCTGATCCAACGGTTCTCTCATAATGAACAAATCGGCAAAGGACGCGAGAAATCCGTTAAGAACTCCTTCATCGGGAATACGATATTGGACTGTTTTGTCAAATAAAAGAGACTGCCATGTTTTTTCGGCGGCATCCCAATCCGTATTCCAGTCATGTTTACGAAGTTCTTCGGCATCTTTTTCCCTCCTGTTATAGGGGCGTACTGCCCAAGCGGATTTTTTTTCACCCGGCTTGAGCGTCCAACACATCACCATCTTCCCAAGTTCGTGTGGTCTGCCGTCAGGAGTTTCCGAATATTTTTCCGCGCCGATTCCAATCAGTGTGATGCGGTCAGCATAATTTTTGAAACCGGCAAGAAGCATACCGGAATCCCAAATTTCAGGGTCAACCCAACCCTTGTTTTCCATTCCGCCCATTCCGCCTCCATCGAAACGAATTACGACCGATCGTTCCGCTGTTCCATTATTGATCATTTCAATCCGAACCGGCATAGCATCTTCGGCTCCGAGCGCCGACAGTGTTAGAATTACACCGGAATCTTCATACGTATTGATGACACCGGGCAGATAACCTTTCGGTCTTGTCCATCGCGATTTTTCAAAAGGATGCCCGTCAACATGCGGTTTGATTTCAACAGAAAATTCGGTTCGCGGCGTCAGAAATGTAGCCAGCGGATAGTGACGTAAATTATCGTACGTCCATGAAATTTTCAACGAACCGGGCTGAAGATCGAGTAATGTTCTATCACTTGCTACCGGCATTCCCGCAGTAACACGATGCGGCGTACTGAAAGCGTAGGAAAAATCCACGCGGGAAGGTTCCTCTTCGACTTTGGCGCTCGCTCCCCGGCTGAATATATGCGCAGGTAACATGGCGAGCAAAATAGCTGATAATAAAATTCTTTTTGTCATATCATATCAATTTATTGTTATTTTACATTTCTTCGCGTAACAAACTTGGCTGCCGGCTTGATAGCAGACCCCAATATCCTTTGCCGTTATTGCCCAAATACCCGGAGATACTTGCAATTTAATTCCTTTTGAGTATAGTTACCCATATGACCAGCACATGGGTGCATCTACCGGCAGCGCCTGAATGCACCCAGGTTCCACTACATTCCGAACATACATACGAGTCTGTATCCATTAAAGCAGTACCTCAAAAAAGATTTAGCCGCTATGCTATCTTCTTTCCTTGATTTTCACCTGCAATAGCCTCGCTTTTTCGCAGGAAGCGGCGTTGTTCGCATCAATCCCGTATACCTCTTTTGCGGGGATCAGGAGTTCCATGCCCGCAGGTACGATGTCGGGATTCGAGCCGATCTTTGCCTTGTTGAAATCGTAGATGTATACCCAGAAAATCTTGTCGCCGTAATACTTGAGTGCCAGCAGTGTCAGGCGGCTGCCCGCCGCCATGGTGACTTTGGTCAGGACTTTGCCGGACGACGTACCCGATGCGGTAGCCGGGGCTTTGGTCAACGGAGATTTCCTTGTCCGGCTGCCCGATGTCTTTTTCCCGGAGTCCGAGATCTTCTTTTTCGCCGAGCTTTCCGGCGGGGTCTGCGCCGTCGCAGATTCTACCGCTGCTGTACCGGCGAGAGATACGGAATCCGTCGTGGCGATAACGCCGGCATCTATCGTGTCGTTTTTCGGCGCTACGTTCGCTTTCTGCCGGGCTTGTTCCATTGCAGCCGAATCACCCGGCAACACAAATGAATCGCCGGATATCCATCCGCCTTTGTTTCCGCGGGTGGCAAAGAGGTACCACATCCCGCCGCAAAGAACCAGCAATAGGACGATCGCAAGGGCAATCTGCGTCGGATTGAACGGGGGGGGGTTAGGCCCGGCATGTGCCGTGTTGACGCTGCCGGCAGCCAGTTGCGTTTCTTCGTCCGGGTTTCCTTTTTCGAAACCAACTGCGAACAGCTTCTTTTCGTCTCTCACGTCTTCAAGCGGACCGTCAAGCAGTTGCGTCTCTTCGTCCGGCCTCCCTTCATCGAGGCTTCCTGCATATCGCGTTTCTTCCTCTCTCACGTCTTCAAGCGGACAGCCAAGCAGTTGCGTCTCTTCGTCCGGCTTCTCTTCTCCGGGGCTTCCTGCATATTGCATTTCTTCGTCTTTCACGTCTTCAAGCGGACAGCCAAGCAGTTGCGTATCTTCGTCCGGCTTCTCTTCCCCGGGGCTTCCTCCATATCGCGTTTCTTCGTCTTTCACGTCTTCAAGCGGACAACCAAGCAGTTGCGTTTGTTCGTCCATGATTTCTGTACCGGTGATTTCCGGCTGTTGACCTCCTGCAGGTGAATCATTTGCACTTGCAGGCTCATCGACCTCCGCTCTTCCCGACATGAGGACCGGAACAGGGGGCATTGGATAACGTTTCTCCTCCATAATTTCTGTTTTTGTATTGTCAATTATTTCTTCATCTTCTATTTCATCCTCTTCTTCTCCCGAAATGTGCAGATTGGCAGGCAACGCTCCTTCCATTACCCTTGATTCGGAGGGAAACGATTCGAATTGCCTGTTCACCAGTTTGCCGAAGCGCTCTGCGGGCATAAAGGCAAGTTTGTGATACGGCGGAATGGTGATTGTTTCCTGCGTATTCGCGTCACGACTTTTCCGTTCCTTCATCAACTTGACTTTGAAGGCGCCAATTCCACTGATTTCTACGGCTTGTTCGTTAATGATCCCTTCGTTGACAACCGTTACCAATTCGTTGAAGAATGTTTCGACTTCGGCCTTGTCACGTCCGGTTTTACCGGCCAGGATTTCGACCAGGTGTTGTGATGTCAGTGTCTCATTCATGGGGATCAAGTGTTTTGAGGTACATTTTTAAAACGGACGCCGGTTTGTATCTGGTTACACGTTTCGGCGGAATCAGGATATTTTGTTTTCCATTCCCGGAACTGACAAGCAGGCGTTCGACTTGCTCCCGTGTGTCAAACTGCCCCCATCCCTGTATCTGAATGATGTCCATGTTGCCCAACTTTTCTCCCATGACGTTGCCCAAAAGGGTCAACATTGTGTCCACCTCCTGCCTGTCCCAGTTCAGGCGGCAGGCAAGTTCAGTTGTAAAATCTTTCTCTTTCATCTTAGGCTTTTCCTTATTTGTATTTATAAACCTGTTTTATATTATGCGTCGATATTAGGTGTTTTTGGGGGATAAAGCAAATCATTTCACGTTATTTATGCTATTTTAAGTGCTTTACCGTACAGTTCAAAGGCTTCGGCCGATTCGATCTGCACCCTGTAAAAATGTCCGATACGCAGTTTATTTTCTTTGAAAACAAGCACTTCCGGATCTATCTCGGGGGAATCGAACTCGGTACGTCCGACGTAGAAATCATCTTCTTCACGGTCGATGAGGGTCTGAAACGCCCAGCCGATTTTGGCCTCCTGCTGTTCGCCGGAAATGCGTTCCTGCAGACGCATCAGGCACTCCAGGCGTTCGCGCTTGAGGTCGTCGGGGAGGTCGTCCGGATAGTGTTCCTGCGCGTAGGTACCCGTTTCATGACTGTATGCAAACGCACCCATGCGCTCGAAACGGATGTCTTCGACGAACTGCTTCAGTTCGTCAAAGTCACGTTCGGTTTCGCCGGGGTGGCCGACCATCAACGTAGTGCGGAGATGAATGCCCGGAACCTCCCGGCGAATCCGCTCTATCAGCCGGTACGTATCGGCTTTGGTGACGTTTCGCCGCATTTTTTGCAGCATGGGGTCGCTGATGTGTTGCAGGGCGATGTCCAGATAGCGGCA
Source organism: Tannerella sp. (assembly GCA_031283915.1). Lineage (GTDB taxonomy): Bacteria > Bacteroidota > Bacteroidia > Bacteroidales > Tannerellaceae > Tannerella. Next base: position 3,355 of record JAITAY010000349.1, on the reverse strand, counting down.
GACGTTCTCGCGCTCGCGCATCACACGCAGGAGTTCATACGGGAACTGCGCCGGATAAGCGTAGTGCAACCGTACCCAATCGACGCCGGGAATGTCCGACAGGCGCTCCACCAGTTCCGGCAAAGCCATTTTTCGGTACAAATCCCGTCCGTACCAGGTCAAGTCCTGCGCAACCAGTTGAAGTTCACGGACACCCTGTGCCACTAATTGCCGGGCTTCGGAGAGGATTTCTTCCTGCGGACGCGAACGGTGTCTGCCCGTGATAAGCGGTATCGAACAGTAGGAACAGGTGCGGTCGCACCCTTCGGATATTTTCAGGTAGGCGTAGTGAGAGGGAGTTGTGAGGACGCGACCGGTGGAGGAAGCGTTGTCGTAAGGCTTGCCAAGGTCGCGCATCAGTTCCGTCCAGTTGAATTTGCCGTAGAACTTATCGACAAACGGGAGTTCCTGCTGTAACTCCGTCCGAAAGCGCTCCGGCAGGCAGCCCATGACGTAAAGCCGGCCGATTCGTCCCTTCTTCCGGGCTTCCTCCAGGGAGAGGATCATCCGGATGGATTCTTCCTGCGCGTCGCTGATAAACGCGCAGGTGTTGACGACGACAATTTCGCCGTTCACCTTCTCCGGATCGTGTGTAACCGTATATCCGTTTAACCGGAACTGCGAGAGGAGTTGCTCCGAATCGACCAGATTTTTCGAGCAGCCCAGTGTGATAATATCTACCTTATTTTTTCTCATTCGCCGAACAGGGAATTGACAAAAGCCTTTTTGTTGAATACCTGCAGGTCTTCGAGTCCTTCTCCCAGGCCGATGTATTTGACGGGAATCCGGAAATGGTCGGAGATTCCGATGACGACGCCGCCCTTGGCCGTGCCGTCCAGCTTGGTCACGGCCAGTGCATTGACTTCCGTAGCGGCAGTGAACTGCCGGGCCTGCTCAAAGGCATTCTGCCCCGTCGAGCCGTCCAGCACCAGCAGGATTTCATGAGGTGCGTCGGGGATGACTTTTTTCATCACCTGCCTGATTTTTGTCAGTTCATTCATCAAGTTGATTTTGTTGTGCAGGCGGCCGGCGGTGTCAATAATCACCACGTCGGCCTGGTTTGCCTTGGCTGACCGGAGCGTATCAAAGGCGACGGAAGCCGGGTCGGAACCCATCTTTTGCTTGACAATGGGCACACCGGTGCGTTCGCTCCAGATGACCAGTTGCTCCACGGCTGCCGCACGGAACGTATCCGCCGCGCCGAGGTAGACATTCAAGCCGCTTTTCTTGAACTGGTAAGCCAGTTTCCCGATGGTTGTGGTCTTGCCCACGCCGTTGACGCCGACGACCATGATAACGTAGGGGCGCCGGTCGGCCGGGACGCTGAAGTCCTCCATATCCCCGGTCTGGTTTTCTGTCAACAGGTCTGCAATCTCTTCGCGCAGGATGGCTGTCATTTCGTCCGTAGTGACGTATTTGTCGGCGGCAGCCCGTTTCTGGATGCGTGCAATGATCTTCAACGTCGTGTCAACCCCCACATCCGAAGTGATCAATATTTCTTCCAGGTCGTCCAGGATGCGGTCGTCAATCCGGCTTTTACCGATGATCGCCTTGGTGAGTTTGGCAAATACGCTTTCCTTCGTCCTGGCAAGCCCTTTATCCAATGTTTCCTTTTTCTCCTTGCTGAAAAAGCCAAATATTCCCATATTATTTTCGTATTCATTCTGAAAAACAAGGCAAAGATATGGAATAAAATCGTATTTTTACGCCATTATTTTAAAATACAAGTCAGATGAAGAACTATTTTCTGTTATTTTGGATGCTGCTTCCCCTGTGGGGAGTGGCGACGCATGTGGATGCACAGCCTGCGCAAAAGCAGGTGACGGTGGTCATTTCGCCCGACCATGAGGACTGGCGATACAAGGTGAAGGAAGAGGCCGTTTTCAATGTGCAGGTTTTCAAGGATGAGAACCTGCTGAAAAACGTAACGGTTGATTATGAAACGGGGCCTGAGTTTTTTCCGGCCGTCAGGAAACAGGATGTCGTATTGAAGGAGGGTAAAATCACGCTGAAGTCTTCGATGAAGGAACCCGGGTTCCTCCGTTGCCGCGTGGTGGCCAAGGTCGACGGTGTGGAATACGAGGGATTGACGACGGTGGCTTACGACGAGATTCAAATCCGTCCGACAACCGCCAACCCGGAAGATTTCGATGTGTTCTGGTCGAAAGCGTTGGAAGACGCACGCAAAGTGCCTCTGGAGCCTCAACTGCGGCTGTTGCCGGAACGATGCACCTCCGGCGCAAATGTGTATGAAATCAGTTTCCAGAACGAGAAACCGGGTTCGCGTATCTGCGGAATCCTGAAAATGCCCAAGCAGCCAGGCCGCTATCCTGCCATCCTGAACGTGCCGGGCGCCGGTATCCGTCCCTATGGCGGGGCAAACTACGGCGATCACGTCATTTCGCTGCAAATCGGTATTCACGGCATTTCGGTCACGTTGCCACAGGAAGTATACAACAATCTGGGCGCAGGAGCGCTGAGCGGTTATTTTTTCATCAACAAGAACAACCGCGATGCGCATTACTACAAACGGGTCTACCTGGGATGTGCTCGCGCAGTGGATTTTATCTTTGAACTACCTGAATTTGATGGCTATACCCTTGCCGTCACGGGCGGCAGCCAGGGTGGCGCCCTGTCCATCGTGACGGCTGCACTGGAGCCGCGCATCAAATACCTTGCCGCCTTCTACCCGGCCTTGTGTGACTATGCCGGTTACCTGAACCATCGCGCCGGCGGATGGCCTCATTACTTTCGAACGGAAAAACCCGCCCCGAACGAGGTGGAGACGCTGGCTTACTTCGACGTGGTCAACTTCGCACGCCGTGTCCAGGCTAAAGGCATGTACAGTTGGGGATTCAACGACGTGACTTGCCCACCGACGTCGATGTATGCAGCCTATAATGTCATTCCCGGTCCCAAAGAGTTGAAAGTGTATCTCACAACCGGCCACTGGACCTTTCCCGAACAAAATGCCTTCGTGACGGAGTGGCTGCTGAAGCAGTTTTGAAGATCACCGAATGAAAAAAAGAGGAACGGAGCAGCATCCGTCCCTCTTTTTTTCGGTTCCTCCGGAAAATGCACAATATACTGAAAAAGAGACCGGAAAGAACAAAAACCTTCCGGCGAATAAAAACCATTTCCCGCGAGATGAAAACCGTTTCCCGTGAAATGAAAACCATTTTTTGAGAAAGTGAAGCCCGGTTCCCGGGAAAATAAAACTATTTCCCGCGAGATGAAAACCATTTCCCGGGAAAATAAAACCGATTCCCGCGAGAATAAAATTATCTCGCGCGAGATAATTTTATTCTCGCGGGAA
>JAITAY010000339.1 GCA_031283915.1 Tannerella sp. | reverse complement strand
TGCAAAGTATATATTCATTTCCTTTTCTGACAGCCTGAGTTTTGGGCAGACAACCCCCGGACTCCCGTTAGAACGGAGAATGGAGAACGCTTTGCGGTTCTTCATCGTTTATCCGCCGGTTAATGGTGTCAATACAGTCGAGTATATCTTCCCGTCCTTCCCGCTTTTCGGAGGAGGAGGTCAGTATCGGCGGAAGCTCTTCCCAGGCTTCGAGCATCTTTTCCCGGTAGATACGAATGTTTTCCGCCAGGCGGTTTTTGTTGATTTTATCCGTCTTGGTGAAGATGACGGTAAAAGGAATACCGTTTTCACCCAGCCATTCCATAAATTCCAGGTCAATCTTCTGCGGTTCGTGCCGGCAGTCTATCAGTACAAACAGACAGGTCAACCCGTCACGTTCAAGAATATAGCTTTCAATAATACGCCGGAGCTGTTCGCGTCCGGTTTTTCCGCGCTGAGCGTAACCGTAGCCCGGCAGATCGACCAGATACCACTCGTCGTTGATGATGAAATGATTGATCAGTTGCGTTTTGCCGGGCGTCTGGGACGTTTTGGCCAAATGCTTCTGTCCGGTCAGCATGTTGATCAGGGATGACTTCCCGACATTCGAACGGCCGATAAAGGCATATTCGGGAAGTTTCCCGGCGGGGCACTTACGCACGTCGGTATTACTGACGACAAATACTGCTTTTTTTATGTCCATTTTTTGTTCATTTTCCGGTTTCTGCTTTTGTGGAACGGAACCACAACCCGGCAAAGGTGAGCGCTCCGTTGAGCAGCAATATTTCATAGCCGGATTTGTATCCGGTATATTTGAAAAGACAGTAATCCAACGCATAGCAGATGACCGGAGCAGCGATGCAGACGTATGGCACCTGTCTGTTTTTCGGTTTTCGTCCGGTAAACAATCCGAAGGCGAACAGACCCAGCAACGGCCCGTAGGTGAAGGAAGCGATCATGTAGATGGCATCAATCAGGCTACGGCTGGAAAACAGTCTGAAACTGATGATGACCAGCGTGAAAACAATGGCGATCAGCAGATGCACCTTCATCCGCGTCCGTTTGGCCTTTTCGGTTTTGTCTTTTTCCAGACCGAGAATATCCACGCAGAACGATGTTGTCAGGGCTGTCAGGGCAGAATCGGCGCTGCTGAAGGCGGCGGCGATGATTCCGATTGTAAAGAAGATCAGGGTGGAATAGCCCAACATACCGGAGGTACAAAACATGGGTAAAAGTTCGTCGTTCACTTCAGGCAGGGTGATCTGCTGTTGCGAAGCCAGGGTGAGCAGCAGGATACCGAGGCACAGGAACAGAAAATTGATCGGAATAAAGGCGAAGCCGTAGGTATACATGTTTCGCTGTGCCTCCTTGAGGTTCCGGCAGGAGAGATTCTTTTGCATCATGTCCTGATCCAGTCCTGTCATTACAACGGGAATAAAAACGCCGCTCAGGAACTGCTTCACAAAATGCTGCGTACTACCCCAGTCCTTAAATTCAAACAGGCGGAAATGTTCGCTGGCCGTGATGGTCTGCATCATGCCGGTCATATCCAGCGTCAGGTAGTTTTTCAACTGCCAGAAAATACCGAGTAGCATCGCCAGCAAGCAAAGCGCCTGCAAGGTATCGGTCCAGATAATCGTCCGGATACCGCCCCGGAACGTGTAGAGCCAGACCAGAAAAACACTGGCTACAGCCGTCACGGTAAACGAAATATGCCACTGGTCAAACACATATGTCTGCAATATCCAGACAACCAAATACAGTCGCGCGGCAGCGCCGACGAGTTTCGAGAGCAGGAAAAAACAGGCGCCCGTCCGGTAGCCGCAAGGGCCGATACGTTTGTCCAGACAGGAATAGATAGATGTCAGGTTCAACCTGTAATATAGAGGAAGCAGAATCCGGGCAATCAGGATGTATCCGAAAAAGAACCCGAAAACCACCTGCATGTAGGTCATGTCCATCTGGCGCACTAACCCCGGTACGGAAACAAACGTCACGCCCGAGAGCGAAGTACCGATCATGCCGATGGACACAATGTACCACGGAGAACGTTTGTTCCCCAGAAAAAATGCCGTATTGTTCGAGCTTTTCTTTCCTGTCAGCCACGCGACCAGAAGCAGCAATCCGAAATAGGCAACCACAATGACAAGAATATTCCGACTCTCCATATCGCTTTCGTTCCCGCAAAGATACGCATAATTCATAATGATTAATTGTTAATTATTAATTATTGGTGCTTAGATGAACGCCGGCAACCGGATAATTCATCATTGGGGCGTTCGGGAATAAACCGTATCCATTTATGGAAGATGTTTTTACGGTCTCTACCGATATTTCGTACCTCATAGAAAGGTGCCGTACTCGCAAGCGAAAGATTCATTAGGTGGGCTTCCTGCGGGAGATCCTTTTACTGTTTATTCATTTCCCATCTTTTACGACAGGTTTTTTAGTATCTCGGTATTTTACGGATTTACGCCGTCCGGAGAATCGCTAACAGCCTGTACGCCGTGAAGGTTTTTAAAACGGTCAGGAGCAACAGGATCGCGCCCGCTGTCGATTATCGCTTTGACTCTCCTGCACAGGGAAACGTTATTGCCCTGAATGGAAATGTAATCTTTCTATTTCATTGACAGAATGATTGTTTCTTTATATAAAGCAATCGAGCAGACGAAAACCCTGAACGAATACATCTGACAGAATCTCTCTGCCTGGCGGTTCCAATCTTTTTTCCGTATCTTTGTTTCCCTGTTTCAATAAAAAAGAAAAATGGAAATTGCGGCATTGGTATCCGGAGGAGTAGACAGTTCGGTAGTTGTCAACCGGTTGAAGGAGGCTGGCCATGATCCGGTCATCTTTTACATCCGCATCGGGATGGAAGAGAAGGACGGTTATGTAGACTGCCCCTCGGAGGAGGATATCGAGATTGCCTCCTTCATCGCCAAAAAGTACGGTTGCCGGTTCGAAATCGTTTCGCTGCAGGAGGAATACTGGGAAAAGGTCGTCAGCTACACGATTGATTCGGTGAAGCGCGGTCTGACGCCGAATCCGGATGTGATGTGCAACAAGTACATCAAATTCGGATGTTTTGAAGATAAATGGGGGAAAGCCTTTGATAAGATCGCAACGGGACATTATGCCACGACGACGGAAATAAACGGGAAAACATGGCTTTCGACAGCCAAAGACGCCCTGAAAGACCAGACCGACTTCCTGGGACAAATCACCAAGCTGCAAGTCACCAAGCTCATGTTTCCGATCGGGCATCTGCTGAAAAGCGAAGTTCGTGCGATTGCAGCGGCGCAGAACCTGCCAAGCGCCCGACGTAAAGACAGCCAGGGCATCTGCTTTCTGGGAAAGATCAACTACAACCGCTTCATCGAACGCTACCTCGGCCGTCGACCGGGGCCGATCATCGAATGGGAAACGGGACGCAGAGTGGGGGAACACAACGGCTACTGGTTTCATACCATCGGACAGCGCAAAGGACTGGGACTTAGCGGCGGCCCCTGGTTTGTCGTCAAGAAGGACGTCGAACAAAACATCATCTGCGTTTCCAACGGCTACGACCCGGAAGCACAATACGGCAGAACCATCGAAATGCACGGGTTTCATTTTATCACGGAAGATCCTTGGGGCACCTTGGACGACGCCCGGGAAATCACCTTCAAGATCCGTCATACGCCCGACTTCACGCCCGGCCGGATTTGCCGGACAGGCGACCTCTACCGTATCCACAGCGACGACAAAATCCAGGGCATCGCATCCGGTCAATTTGCCGTGGTCTACGACAGACATCGCCGACTCTGCATCGGGAGCGGTATGATTGTCTGACGCCGGACATACCTGTGTTTACCGAGGCAAACCACCGGGAATGACCACAAAACCACGGAAACACGGAGGCCGGAGGAAAAAATCTTCGTGTCCTCCGTACCTCCGTGGTTTTTAAATGTATTTTAAAGATGGAACCTAACAAAGACGCCTTCCCGATCAAATGATCCGAAAGGCGTCTGCTGTCTTTTTTATTTTCGAGCGGAAAACGGGACTCGAACCCGCGACCCTAACCTTGGCAAGGTTATGCTCTACCAACTGAGCTATTTCCGCGAAAGACGGGGCAAAGATACGCATTTTTTGAGAATCGCAAACTATTCGGGTATTTTTTTGTGTTTATTCCTGCGCTGACCCAAAGGCAAAAGGCAACCGGGTTTCCTGCGGTTTTGGGCTGCAAATTACTGCTGCATGTCAAATGGATACTCTCTTCGGAGGGAAACGGGTTGCGGCTTTCCGGCAAAAAAAATTAACAGGAAAGACCTGTTTCCGCATAAAAAACCGTATTTTTGCCCACACAAAAAACTGATTGATATGAATGCTTCGATTTTAAAGTCTGTTTGGGGATTCCTTCTGTCAATGATACTGGTATCCTGTCAATTTTTTTCGTCTTCATCAGGTTCGTTGGCCGTTCACGCTACCGGTGTAGCGTATGAGGTGGTGGTGGTGGCAGACCATTCCGTGTGGAAGGATGCCGTCGGGAATAAAATCAAGGACGAATTGCTGATGTCCGTTCCCGGCCTGCCGCAGGCTGAGCCGTCCATGAAAATTACGCACGTGGATCCGGCCGATTTCGACGGCATGATGACATATGTCCGCAATATCCTGACTGTAAGTATTGATCCGTCACGATATACCAAAGCCTCTGTGAATACCGAACGAGACAGGTGGTCGGGCGGACAGGTCGTGATTCATTTGACGTCGCCGGAGAACAAGATGCTGATCGACTATCTGGAGCAGCATCCGGGACAGTTGGCGGATTACTATACGAAGATAGAAATGGCGCGCATGGCGCAGGTGCTCGGGAAAGCGCACAGCACGCTGGTCGAAAACAAGCTGAAGGAGAAGTTCGGCATCGGGTTGTATGCGCCGGAGGATTTTGATTCGTACAAGGATACGACCGACTTCTTCTGGTCGTCCAACAACGCAAACATCGGACGGATGGATATAGTCGTGTATACATTCCCCTACACGGACGAACATACGTTTACGCAAGCGTATCTGGTTGCCCGTCGGGATTCGATATTGGGGGCAAATATTCCGGGTTCGTTTCCCGGTTCCCACATGGCGACGGATACAAGCCATGTATCCTATACGGCTACTTCGCAAAAGGGCAAGTATTGCGGCGTGCTGCGCGGCCTGTGGCAGATGGAAGGCGACATGATGGGAGGCCCGTTTGTCAGTTACGCCCGTGTTGACGAGACGCATAACCGTGTCGTCGTGGCGGAAGGATTTGTCTATTCGCCGGATACGGATAAACGTACTTACATCAGGCGTCTGGAAGGGTCGTTGCATACCCTGCTGCTACCCGGGGAATCCGACGCGCCGCAGGAAGAACAGCATCAACCGGAGTAAACGAATGAATTATTTATGGAAAGAAGATTGATCAGGACAGGTATTACGCATGGCGACACAAATGGCGTCGGCTATGAGGTTATATTGAAAACGTTTGCAGATGAACGGATCGCCGAATTATGTACGCCGGTGATCTACGGTTCCCTGAAAATCGCGCTGTATCACCAGCGTACCATGCGCCTGTCACCCGTAAATTTTGAAATCATCAACCGGGCGGAGGAAGCGGTAGATGGCAAAATCAACCTGATTAATTGTGTGGACGAAGACTTGAAAGTCCAGCCCGGTCAGGCGTCGCCGGAAGCAGGCGTTGCGGCATACCAGTCGCTGGAAGCCGCCGTTGCCGACATCAAAAGGGGCGTAATCGATACGCTGCTGACGGCTCCGATCAATAAACACTCAATCCGGAGCGAGGCTTTTCCTTTTCCCGGTCATACGGAGTATCTGGAAACGCATTTCGGGGGAGAAGACAAGTCAAAACGGGCGCTGATGATCCTGATGCAGGATCAGTTGCGCGTGGCGCTGGTTACGGGACATATTCCGCTGGGAGAAGTGAAGGCGCAAATCACGAAGGAGCGGATTGTCGAAAAATTGAACCTGTTCAACGACTCGCTGAAACAGGACTTTGCGATCGTCAGGCCGCGCATTGCCGTATTGTCGCTCAATCCCCACGCCGGCGACAAGGGAGTGCTGGGTTCGGAAGAAGAAACGGAGATCGGTCCGGCAATCGCGGAAGCAGACAATTACGGGTGGACGGTTTTCGGCCCCTACGCGGCGGACGGATTTTTCGGCTCGTCGATGTACACCCGCTTTGACGGTATTTTAGCCATGTATCATGATCAGGGGCTGATCCCGTTCAAGATTCTGGCAATGGAAAACGGCGTAAACTATACGGCCGGGCTGCCGGTGGTACGTACCTCGCCGGCTCACGGGACGGCCTGCGACATTGCCGGTCGAAACCAGGCTTCGGAAGAATCGTTTCGCCGGGCGCTGTTCGTATCGATGGACATCTTCCGGAATCGGGAAATACATGGCAGGATAACGGCCAACCCATTGCAAAAGCAATACGTGGATAAGGGGAGCGACAATGTCAAGCTCGACCTGACCGGGGAAGACCCGGCCGAGTAATTTCAAATGCAAGATTCAAAACAACATATGTTTAAAGATAAAACTATTGTATATACATCGGGAACGTTTGACATGTTCCATTATAATCATTTGCGAATGATTAATTACGCCCGCAGCCTGGCGGATATCCTGATTGTGGGCGTGAGTACGGATGAGCTGGTTGCGTCCTACAAGACGTCTCCCATCATCCCCTTCAACGAACGCCTCCAAATCATTGAAGCGCTGAAAACGCCCGACATTGTCGTGCCGCAACATACGCTTGACCATACGGAGACGGTTAAGAAACTGAATATTGACGCCTTCGTTGTAGGGGATGACTGGTATGGCAAATACGACTACTTGAAAGACCTTGACGTGCAAGTATTTTATTTCCCGTATGGGACGGGCGTTTCGTCGTCTTCCCTGAAAAAGACGATTTATGACACCTACGAAAAACATTTGCAGCAGGAACGAAAAGCCAAACCGGAACCGGTGAAGGCGCAACAATAAAACAGCAGGGCGAAGATGGCGAAACAGGTTTTGATCACGGGTGGCACCAAAGGTATCGGGAAAGCAGTTGCATCCTGTCTGGCCGGGGCAGGATACGATTTGCTGCTGACATACGGCTCCGATCATGCGGCGGCCGAAGCAACGGCCGGGGAAATCCGGAGGGTGCATGGCGTATCCGTGTCCGTGTTGCAGGCGGACATTGCGGATGTGCGTTCAATCGATGCAATCGACGGGTATCTGGCAGAGCACATGATGATGCCGGACGCAGTCGTGTTCAACGCCGGACTGACCTGCCGGGAACCGTTTGAACGGATGACGCTGGCGGAATGGGAGCGAATCTTTTTTGCTAACGTACATTTCCCGGTCTTCCTGTTGCAGCGGATGGCCGGACGAATAGGGGCAGGAGGGAGCGTTGTTTTCACCGGTTCGCTGATGGGAATTGAGCCTCATGCCACTTCGCTGGCCTATGGCGTGACCAAAGCCGCCGTACATGCATTGACCAAAAACCTGGTCAAGTTCCTGTCCCCCCGCGGGATTCGTGTGAACGCGGTAGCGCCGGGATTCGTAGACACCGAATGGCAAAAGGACAAACCTGTGGAAATTCGCCGGAACATCGAGGGAAAAGTAGCCTTGGGACGGTTTTGCCGTCCGGACGAAGTGGCGGAAGTTTACAAGATGTTGATAGAAAATACTTATTTTGAAGGAGAAGTCATCGTCGTCAGCGGCGGTTATGCTTATAAATAACGAAGGATGAAAAAGGAAAAACAGACAGAAAAGGAATTTGTGTTGTCGCTCAAGTCCGTGGAAACGGAAAACACACTTGACCTGTATTTTTATCGCCCCATCGGCTACCGGTTGGCGTGTGCGTTCCGGAGCACAAAAGTCACGCCGAACATGGTGACCGTCGTATCTATTTTCGTCGGCGCCGGCAGCGGATACTTGTTTTATTTCAACAAATGGACGTACAGCCTGGCGGGTATTCTGTTGCTGATACTGGCCAACATTCTGGACTGCGTAGACGGCCAGCTGGCGCGTTTGACGGAACGAAAATCGGAAATAGGCCGTATCCTGGACGGCGTGGCCGGCGACATTTGGTTCATCTTGGTATATGTAGCCTTAGCTCTGCAACTGACCCATGCCTGGGGAACAGCGTGGTTTTTTCTTCCGGCGACCCTTTCCGGCCTCTCCCATCTGGTACAGGCCAACATCACGGACTATTACAAAACGTTGCATCTGTATTTCGTAAGCAAGGAGAAAGGATGCGAATTTCAGAACCTGAAGCAGGTAAAGGCGCAGCAGAAAACGATGAAAAGAGGCTTGTACAAGTTTTTCTATATCCTGTATGAAGGGTATACCGGCCTGCAGGAATCCTTGACGCCGGCGTTGCAGCAACTAATGAACACCCTTCATGAACGATACGGCGACGACTTGCCGCAAAAGCTCCGCCGGGACTTCCGCGGAGAAAGCCGCCGGCTGATGAAACGCTACGTGGACTGGTTGACGTTCAATGGCCGCACCGTCGTCCTGTTTGCCGTGGTGTTAAGCGGATATGTATGGGTGTATTTTATTTACGAAGGGATTGTGCTCAACCTGGTACTGTGGCTGTCTATCCGGAAACATGAAAAAATGTGCCGCCGGATCGGCGAAAAAGTCGCAAGCCGGGCGTTCGACTAAAATGCATGTTTTGACAGAAGAATGAAAGAAACGGTAATTGATATACAGGATTTGCAACAGATGTCCCCTGTTTTCAGAAGTAAGCCGGGGACTTTTTTAGGAAAAAAACTGCTGAAATGGATAGGTGTAGACAAGGTCAATCAGATTCATGCCAAATATTGTCATTTGCATGGGGCGGCGTTCACGTCGGCCCTGCTGTCCGACCCGATGATGGACGTGAAGTATGAGATACACGGCGCTGAACGGCTCAATTCGCTGCCGCCCGGCGCATTTGTTACGGTATCAAACCACCCTGTCGGTTCGCTGGACGGCATTATCCTGATAGACATTTTTGCTTCGCGGCGCGACGATTTTTGCGTAATGGTCAACGGCGTCCTGACGAAAATCGGGGCAATGAAAGACAATTTTATTTCTGTCGTTCCCCGTACCGATCCCGAGGCCGCCCCCAACCAGGCCAATGTCAACGGCGTCCGGATTGCGCTCGGACACTTGAAAGACGGACATCCGGCCGGCTTTTTCCCGGCCGGCGCCATGTCCTTTATGAACAAGCGGAAACAGATACGTGATTTACCCTGGACTCACAACGTGATCCGACTGATTCGCAAAGCCAACGTACCGATTTATCCTGTTTATTTCGACTGTCGCAATTCGCGCTTTTTCTACCGGCTGGGGAAAATCAACTGGCGACTGCGCATTTTTCGTGTGCCGTCCGAGGCATTCAACAAACGCGGTCAAACGTTGCATGTCCATATCCGTGAACCGCTTTCCCCCGAAGTCCTCCGCCAATACAGGGATGATAACGAACTGGCAAACTTCCTGTATCATACCACTTACGGCGACCGGTAAAACAAGCCTGTTTCCGCTATCACACTGCACACAGTGACAATGCCGACTCTTTTTGAAAGATTTTCGGAATAGGGAGAAACTTTGTCCCCATGGGGAGAAAGATTTTCGGAATGGGGAGAAACTTTTCCCCCATAGGGAGAAACTTTTTCGGAATGGGGAGAAACTTTGTCCCCATGGGGAGAAAGATTTTCGGAATGGGGAGAAAGTTTTTCCCCATAGGGAGAAAGATTTTCGGAATGGGGAGAAACTTTTTCCCCATGGGAAGAAAGATTTTCGGAATGGGGAGAAACTTTTTCCCCATGGGGAGAAAGATTTTCGGAATGGGGAGAAACTTTTCCCCCATGGGGAGAAAGATTTTCGGAATGGGGTGAAACTTTGTCCCCATGGGGAGAAAGTTTTTCGGAATGGGGAGAAAGTTTGTCCCCATGGGGAGAAAGATTTTTGGAATGGGGAGAAACTTTGTCCCCATAGGGAGAAAGATTTTCGGAATGGGGAGAAACCTTTCCGCGCAGGCAAAACGTCTTCCCAAACGTGGAAAAGCCTTTTTCAGGTAGGGGAAATAAAAAGTCGGCAGAAAGCATATCTGCAACGGTTCTCCCGGGCTTTAGCCCCATTCTTCCGATTGCCGTCCGTTTTAACTCAATGTCATCAAGTTAAGATTTTGTTTCCGGCATCCCGCCAGGGATGCATCGCCCGGTAGATAAACCGGTATA
>JAITAY010000278.1 GCA_031283915.1 Tannerella sp. | reverse complement strand
CGGGCGCCCGTTGAAGTGTAACGGGAGCCCGTTGAAGTGTAACGGGCGCCCGGTGAAGTGTAACGGGTGCCCGCCAAACTTTGCCGGGTTTCCGTTGGAGTTTGCCGGACGCCCGTTGAAGTTTGCGAGTCTACCGTGGTCGAATGCCCCCTTCCCCCGGCGCCTCTCCCCCGCGAGAAACGTGTACAGGGAACGCTTGAAAGGAATGATAAATGATGAAAACGGGTAACCGGCGGATGGACGGGGGCGTTTCAATGTTTCCCGGCCGTTTATCTCCGTCGCTGCACAATATTTTCATTCCATGCAGCGTTTGTATGGTAAAATCGCATCTTGAAAACAAATGCATGACAAATTATGAAACCTTTGGTATTATCTTTTTTTGCAGTTATCTTGTGTTATTCGCTCTTTTTTAACGAGAAGGGCATACAAATACATGTGGATGAAGTGAATTATACGATTCAGACGGAATATGAGACGTATGAGGTACCGGATACTTTGCTGTTTTATGCGCGTGCTCCGGAAGTTCGGGGAGAGTACTGTTTTATTCCCCTCCATGTTCAATTTGCCATTTTCGACTAAACGAAGTGGTTTACCTGAAAAACGTATGAAAACACCCTTTTTCTTGCTTTTTCTTGCGATTGTTTCGTGTGTTCATCAGGGGCAGAAGTATGGTGCTGCCGATGGTGTTGAAGCGGCGGACGGTTTGTCGGCGATTTCCGCAGAAATAGTGGCTGTTCCGCTGGAGACGAACGAATGTTGCCGGGTGGGTGAAGTGCGGCAGGTGCAATGCGACGGACAGGCGCTTTTTGTCCGGAGCGAAAACGGGATTTACCGTTTTGACCGCACAGGCAAGTTCAGGAACCGCCTTCCGATCCAGGCCGGTCGTCACATCAGCGACTTTGCCCTGAATGTCGATCGGAAACAGGTGATGGTGCTGGACAGCGAGCAACAGCTTCACTGTTTTACCTACGGCGGGCAGGCGCTTTTCCGGCTGGATCCGGGGAAGGATGCACCGTGGCAGACCATACTGGATATGGCCTGTTACAAGGGTTCGCTGTGGATTGCGGTCGAACGCCTGATGCCGGACAGTCATTTCGAAAAACGGCTCGTCAGGATGGATCTTTCGGGGCAGGCAGAGGAGGAATACCGGCTGACGGAAGTCGATCTGGGACGTTTTGCCCTGTGCGGCAGCTATTCGCTCGAACTGTCGGTAGCCGGAAACAGCGTCTATGCCTATGCGCCTTTTTCATCGAAGGAAACCGTCCTGCGGGATACGCTTCATCTGCTTGCCAGCCACAGACTCCCACCTGCCGGAGAGCCCGGCACGTCACTTGTGATGCCGGTTCGCACCAGCGGCCGCTTTCTGATTGCTTCCTACGGGGAAAACGTGTCGGAAGGGGAGAATTATTTGTTTCTGTATGACCGGGCAAAGGCTAAGACATACCCGTTACACGGATTCAGGGACGATTTCTATCAAACCGGCTTGGTCAAAAACCTGCAACCCCTGGATATGTACGGTCACGAATACTGTTACTGCAAATCAGGAAAAGAGGTCGCCGGCGCTTTTCCGGAACGAAACGAAACGGCTAATCCGGTGCTTTTCCTGCTTAAACTGATGGCCTGACCTGCCAATAATACCGGGCGGGAATCGGCTTCATTTCATTCCGTCATAACGCCGCTTTCCTTTCACTAACCACTAATTTTGTTTTGGCTTTCTCAGGCGGAGGTATAAATAGGATCCGAAGATCAGGAGAAGGGAAGCGATATGTATGAACCGTTTTGCCTGCGAACTGACGTTTATATCTGCGAAACCCGGACTTTGCTGACGTCCGTTTCCTGCCGGCGGTCTTGCCGCTTCTGTCCGGTTGCCGTTGTCGGCCGGCTGTACGGCGTGTCCGTCGCCGCGTTCACGGTGTCCTTCGCCGCGTTCGCCCCTGCCCGTTCGGCGCTGCAAGCTCTGATTTTCGGCGGCGCTACGGTCGTTCGGCGCGTCCGGTGTGGTTGCGGTTACTTCCATCGCCGGTTTCGGCCTTTCTCTTTCCCCGGGATTCAGCACCGAGCCGGCCTGTATGCCTATGGCATGGATAAACAGCATGGCGTACAAAACGTAAGACCATCGCTGCCATTTCTTCCATTTCACGCCTCCCATGCGCTTATGAACGGAATCGAAAGAGGTAACCCATAGCGGAATGAACAGCGCCAGCAACAGGATGCCCAGCACAAGACTGAAATTCGATATGCCGGCGCCCAGTGCGTTTGTCACCCTTCCGTCTGCCATATATCCCTCATGGTCGGTGAAGAATTTGAGCGCGTTCGGAAAGTTGTGAGCAACCCGAATCAGGGAATGTGTGAAGATCGGGAAGCCCGACAGAATAGACAACTCTTTGCGTATGCCGAGAAGCTTCTTGACGTAGGGATGCTTAGGGTTTAAAGCGCCCATATACATGACCATAATCAGCAGGGGAAAACCCAGCGTCCCCGCATGTATATAATCTCTCAGGATGCCGCCCAGAAACGGGATGCGGTTGAAATTGAACATTTCAACGCCAAACAATCGGCCGATGAATGGAATGGCGACCATGGCAAAGGGGATGGCCGCCACGAGGTAATATACCGTCGCCTGTTTTTTGATTGACTTTGACAGCAAAACAGCCGGCAGGGTTAGAACCGCTACCGACATGAGCAATGGCGCAACGGTGTTCAGGAATTGAATGAAATCAATGAATAGCTTAATCATAATGTTTATACGTTTTTATGGTTGTGCCGGAATGAGTAATTACTTGCCGCGCCCGTACCTGCGCCGGCGACAACTGTGCCTTTTGAAGCGGTTGCCGTCACGGGGTCTACCCGGAAGACGACCGGCTGATTCGTTCCCCGAAGGAACGTTGACTGATAAGAAGTCTTTTTGATGCTATACATGAACTGTTTTAAATTTGAAGGTGCAAAGTTATGGTGGATTTTGATGCATCACAATACCTGAATATCGGCATTTCCCGGATCATTCATTCATCAAAAGTAGGTATGAGAAGCGGGGGAAGCGGGGGAAACCGGATGCGGAGACGGCGGGTCGCGTTCGCCGGACAAGGAGGACTTGCCTGAGCGGACAAAGGCCTTTTGTCCGAACGAACAAAGGGGCTTTGTCCGAACAGGCAAAGAGCCTTTTCAGGAAGAAGGGTAAATGCCGCCATCCGTCCGTTTCAAACGGCCGGCCATCGGAAGACTGGGGCTAAGGTGCTGTCTCTAAATAAACCACCCATTTACGGGGCTGATTTTCACCCTGCTTCCTCCTGAAAATGCTTACATACCCCGGTATGCGCGCATTTTCAGTCGTTGGATGGCAAAAAACATCTCCCGTAAATTTGGATGGTTTATTTCCAGACAGTTCCTT
>JAITAY010000146.1 GCA_031283915.1 Tannerella sp. | reverse complement strand
GCAGGAGACTTAAATTTCGTCTGAATGCTCCTTAAAACAGCTCGAATATCATTTTTTCACTCTCATCATAGGCGATAATGTATAAAAAAGTCGTACCTTTGGCCGGTAATTTCAAATAGACATGATTGTTTCAAAGTTGACAGCCATTTCTCCTGTGGACGGACGCTATCGGGATCAGACGGAAGCGCTGGCTTCCTGTTTTTCTGAATTTGCGTTGATTCGCTACCGGGTACGGGTAGAAATCGAGTATTTCAACATGCTTACCGGCTTTTTGCCCCCCTTGAAACCGTTGGATACGGAGGAGACAAGGGAGACTTTGCAACGGATATATCTTGATTTTTCCCTTGAAGATGCATCCCGTATCAAAACGATCGAACAAATCACCAGACACGATGTGAAAGCCGTCGAATATTTCATCAAGGAAAAATTTGATGCACTTTCGTTGCAGGATTACAAGGAGTTTATTCATTTCGGGTTGACGTCGCAAGACATTAACAACACGGCTATCCCCCTTTCGCTGAAAGAAGGGCTGGCAAAGGTGTATTATCCCGAATTACAGGCGGTCATTGACGTGTTGAAGGGATATGCCGAAAGCTGGAAAGACATCCCGATGCTGGCAAAAACACACGGTCAGCCGGCTTCGCCCACGCGGCTGGGCAAAGAAATACAAGTATTTGTCTACCGGCTGGAAGAACAGATCAAGGCGTTGAAACAAATCCCAATAACAGCCAAGTTTGGCGGAGCAACCGGCAATTTCAATGCACATCACGTTGCTTATCCCGGATATGACTGGAAATCCTTCGCCGACCGGCTGGTCAACGATGTGCTGGGATTGAAACGCGAGGAATGGACGACGCAGATATCTAATTACGACCATCTGGCCGCGCTGTTCGACGGACTGAGGCGGATCAATGTGATTTTAACGGATCTGAGCCGTGATTTCTGGCAATACATCTCGATGGAGTATTTCAAGCAGCAAATCAAGGCGGGCGAAGTCGGTTCGTCTGCGATGCCGCACAAAGTCAATCCGATAGATTTCGAAAATGCGGAGGGAAATTTGGGCATGGCCAACGCCATACTGACACACCTGAGCCTGAAATTGCCCGTTTCGCGCTTGCAGCGGGATTTGACGGATTCGACCGTCTTGCGGAACATCGGCGTACCGCTGGCGCATATCGAAATCGCGCTGAAAAGCCTGGGAAAAGGGCTGGGGAAACTGTTGTTACAGAAAGACGTGTTGTCTCGCGAGCTGGATAGCCGCTGGGCAGTCGTAGCAGAAGCGATTCAGACCATTTTGCGCAGGGAAGGTTATCCGGCGCCGTATGAAGCACTGAAAGCCTTGACGCGCACAAATGAAGAAATTACCGAACAGTCGATCGCGCAATTCATTCAATCTCTGCAATTAAGCGAAGCTGTGAAAAAAGAACTCAAGGCGGTGACGCCTCATAATTATGTAGGAATTTAATGTATTTATTATTAACATATAGTGTAAAAATAGAAGTGCAATCGTGAGACTGCAAAAGTTTAATCTCAAAATATAAAAAAATGGGAACAGAAGAAAAAGAAGGAACTGAAATGTATTCGAAAAACAGTATCCCGGAAAACCAGCGGGAAAATGCAAGTTCGCAAGAACAAAATTATGAAAGGAAACCAGCCTATCACGCAACCAGAGACGGCAGCGGCTATCAGGTACATGAAAACGAACGGCCGACAGCGGGACGCCGTCCGCGCATCAAGGATAGCCGGAATGTGAGTTATAACCGAACTCCATACGGAGGAGGGGAATACAAACCCAGCGACAACCGGGAAGCGGCAGGACGCTATAATTATCCGCCGCCATCGTCCGGTATGGAAGAACGGCGTCCCTACCAGCCGTCGTCGCGTCCGGCGCAGCCCTACGGAGGCAATAGCGAGCGAAGAGAATATCCGCCTCGTCAGGCGCGTCCGGAGATGGACAGAGGGTATCAAAAACGGGAACGGGTCGGGAACGGCAGTTATGAAAGCAATCGTCCGCATATGCAACCCAATCGTCCGGGCGAAAAGAGGCCGAACAAACGCTTGCCGCGTCCCGGATATAACCCAAATTCCAAATACAGTTATCAGAAACAGTTGAAGTACAAGGAAGCCTTGACGGATCCGAACGAACCGATCCGCCTGAACAAATTTCTGGCGAATGCCGGAGTCTGTTCGCGTCGCGAGGCCGACGAATTTATCCAGGCCGGCGTCGTGAAGGTTAACGGAAATGTGATTACGGAACTGGGTACCAAAATTACGCGGCAGGACCTCGTATTGTTCCACGACCGGCAAGTGCAGATTGAGGGCAAACTGTATATCCTGCTGAACAAACCGAAAAATTGCGTGACTTCGTCGGACGATCCCCAGGAACGACTGACTGTCATGGATTTGGTGAGACATGCCTGCAAAGAACGCATCTACCCCGTCGGGCGTCTGGATCGGAACACAACGGGCGTATTGCTGCTCACGAACGACGGCGACCTGGCTTCCAAGCTCACTCATCCTTCCTACAAGAAAAAGAAAATCTACCACGTCTGGGTTGACAAAGATGTTGCCATTGAGGACATGGAGAAACTGGCCACCGGCATTGAACTGGACGACGGTGAAATCCATGCCGATGCCATCAGCTATGCCAACGAAAGCGATAGAAAACAGGTAGGCATTGAGATTCATTCGGGACGCAACCGGATTGTGCGCCGCATGTTCGAAGCGCTCGGCTACCGCGTCGTGAAGTTAGACAGGGTCTATTTCGCCGGTCTGACGAAAAAGAATCTCGGACGCGGGAAATGGCGTTACTTGAATGAAAAGGAAGTGAACATGCTCCGGATGGGCGCATTTGAATAAGACGGCATGGAACGGAAAAGGATCGCAGAGGTACTGAAGATGGAGGTGCAGCAAGGCTCGACCGTGCTTGTGAAAGGTTGGGTGCGCACCCGGAGAGGGAATAAACGGGTACAGTTTATTGCGTTGAATGACGGTTCTACCATTCACAATCTGCAAATTGTGGCAGACGTGGAACGGTTTGGTGAGGAGAGCCTGAAAGCGGTCACTACGGGGGCTTGCATCCGGGCAACCGGACAACTGGTGCCCTCGCAGGGACAGGGACAAAGCGTGGAGATGCAGGCGGACGAGATAGAAGTATACGGCGGAGCCGATCCGGCCACATATCCCTTGCAGAAAAAAGGCCATTCGCTGGAGTATCTCCGTGAAATTGCTCATCTGCGCCCGCGAACAAACACATTCGGCGCTATTTTCCGCATCCGTCACCAGATGGCCATGGCGATCCATACCTTTTTTCATGAACGCGGATTCCTGTATGTACATACGCCGATCATCACCGGCTCCGATTGCGAAGGCGCCGGACAGATGTTTCAGGTCACAACCCTGAACCTGTATGATCTCCGGAAAGACGAAAACGGCTCCATCCTGTATGACCGCGACTTTTTCGGCAAGCAGACCGGGTTGACGGTTTCCGGGCAGTTGGAAGGCGAACTGGCGGCGATGGGGCTGGGAGCGATTTATACGTTCGGGCCTACCTTCCGCGCCGAAAATTCCAACACCCCGCGTCATCTGGCCGAGTTCTGGATGATCGAGCCGGAAGTCGCTTTTTACGAGATTGCGGACAACATGCAACTGGCCGAAGACTTTATCAAGTATTGCGTACAGTGGGCGCTGGATCATAGCCTCGACGACCTGAGCTTCCTGAATGAAAGGTTTGACAGAGACCTGATCGAACGGCTGAATTTCGTATTGAAACAGCCGTTTGTTCGCTTGCCCTACACGGAAGGAATCCGGGTACTGGAGCAGGCCGTCGCCAACGGAAAGGCGTTTGAGTTTCCGATCTACTGGGGTGCGGATTTGGCCGCCGAACACGAACGTTATCTGGTGGAAGAACATTTCAAATGTCCGGTGATTCTGACGGACTATCCGAAGGAAATCAAATCGTTCTACATGAAACAGAACGATGACGGGAAAACGGTGCGTGCAATGGATGTCCTGTTCCCGAAAATCGGCGAGATTATCGGCGGTTCGCAGCGCGAAGAAAATTACGACAGACTGGTCTCCCGTGCAAAGGAGATGAACGTACCCGAGAAAGACATCTGGTGGTATTTGGATACCAGGCGTTTCGGAACGGCGCCTCATTCGGGTTTCGGGTTGGGCTTCGAGCGATTGTTGCTGTTTGTCACCGGCATGGCCAATATCCGCGATGTCATTCCGTTTCCGCGTACGCCGAATAATGCAGAATTTTGAGCAAGAAACTTAAACAAATTATGATTTATGAAAACGACAAAAATAATCCTGTGCGGAATGCTGGCAATCATGCTGGCGCTGCCGGCGGCACATGCACAATTGAATTTCGGCGTAAAAGGTGGCGTTAACATTGCCACAGTCAAGTTCGACAATGTGCTGGAGGCAGGCAACATCACCGGTTTCCAACTCGGCCCCATGCTCGAATACGTGAAACCTTCTACGGGCTGGGGAATGGACGTTGCCCTGCTGTTTACGCAGAAAGGCTGTGAACTGGAAAACCGGACTGTCAAGAGCAATTACCTTGAAATTCCCTTGAATGTGAAATGGAAACTGATGACGCCATTGCTCAAACCCTACCTGGCGGCAGGGCCGTATTTCGGCTTCCGGACAGGCGGGCGGAAGATATGGGATATCAGTGGGTTGTATAACGACGTCAACGGTCAGGTAAAGGCAGGCAACTTCAACACCGGATTGAACTTCTCGATCGGAGCCGAAGCCTTGGGTTTCCTGCAAGTGGGACTGAATTACGGTCTGGGACTGACCCATAATTTCAAGACAATTGACTCCGGTAATCTGCCGATATACAAAGGCAAAGCCCACACTTGGTCGATCTCGGCCGCCGTGCTGTTCTGACAGCGGACGGTTGTGTAAAAATGAGCCGGTTTATTTCGCTCCAAACTCTTATGTTACGCTGTGCATGGAGTCTCATTATGTGTATGAACAAGCAATCACACTGCCCGTTTGCAAAAATCTGTACATTCTGCTGATTTTACAATTCCGTCAATTGACCGGCCATGTAATATCCCCTCTTGCAAAAAGGTATCCCTTTTGAATAGAAAGGTTAATCTTTTTGCGGCATGAAGATCCCAACTGTTGGTTGGTGTCATGAAGTGTCGTGACACGCAAGCAGCTTTTTATTTTCACCTCATCGTTTTAAACCGTGAGAAGTATAAGTTTGAAGAGGATGCTCTCCCAAGTCAAGGCAGTCAGCTTAAATTCAGCATTCTAACCTGAAAGTATCATGCTTCGTAAACGCGCTGTCTTTGAGAGTATAAACGATGATCTCAAAAACATATGCAATGGGAAATATTCGCGACATCGCTCCATTCACTGTTTCATCATGAATCTGATTGCCGCGTCGGGAGCATACTGTTTTTTTCGACAAAAAGCTTGCCATCAAAGTAGACTGTAAACCCCAACGGGCAACTGATGCTGTTTTAAAACCTCCTGCGACAAATCCCCCCCTGAATGCTTTCGACGACGATGCCGTTTCCGGAACAAAGGACGTATGTTTTTGTGCACTTGGGAACCCGAGCTTATCCAAAACTCACTGGACAGCGAACAATGTGCAAGTGAGATTATTATTTCAAAAACGGCATTACTTCTTTGATCCTGTTTTCCCAAACTTGATAATCAACTGTGTCGTGATTCACT
>JAITAY010000241.1 GCA_031283915.1 Tannerella sp. | reverse complement strand
ATCCTGTTTTTCCACCCCCTGCCAGAGCACGTCTTCAAGCAAATTCATATATTGTTTCATAACAGCCGCAAAAGTAAGCAATAAAATGGTTTGGAACAAAAGAGGCTGTCGGGAATGCCCGATGATGACAGATGATCGCCGGAGGGAATACACGATGTGTTTTTCATCCAAAACGTTTCCGGGATGAAACACACACGGTGTATTTCATCCGAAAAAAAGAGTTAGCCAAAAACCGTGTTTTTAGCAGGATCATGTATCATTTTCCATACTTTTGCAGAATGGATCAGGAAAAGAAAGAGACTTATGATGCCGCCATGCTCTCGCTGCTGCTGACGTCGTTGCCCTGGCTTGTACATGTGGCAGACAGGCTGTTTGCGTTGGGGTTGCAAGCGTACGGACTGCGTCCGCTGGAGGGACAGGGACTGGGCGGCATATGGACGTTACCCTTCCTGCATGAAGGAGTCGACCATCTGATTTCCAATACGCCTTCCCTGTTTCTGCTGATTTTCGGCCTGTTTCTTTTCTACCGGAAAACAGGCTGGGCAATCCTGTTCTCGCTGTACTTTGTGAGTGGATTGCTGACCTGGTTCATGGGGCGGCCGGGTTCGGTGCATATCGGCGCCAGCGGGCTGTCTTATGCGCTGGCTGCCTTTCATTTCACCAGCGGCATCATTAAAAAAGTCCCCCGGCAGATGGCGTTTGCCTTGCTGGTGGCGTTTCTGTACGGAGGCTTTGTCTGGGCGTTTTTCCCGACGCTCTACCGGGACACCGACATCTCGTGGGAAGGACATCTGTCCGGCCTGATGACCGGCATCCTGTTTGCGTTTTATTTTCGCCGCTCCGGCCCTGCGCCGCCGGTCTATCCCGCTTTGGAGGAAGAAGAAGATGCGGACAGCGATGAAGATGCCTGGTGGCGCCTGCCGGAAAAGGAATCCGGGGAGAGTTGACTTAACAGGTACATTTCAATTTGTTGTACGTGTATATTGGCATCCGAGCGGTCAAGACACCCGGTACCGAACGATCACGACACCCGTGATCGAACGATCATGACACCCGTGATCGAACGATCACGACACCTGTGATCGAACGATCACGACGATCGTGATTGAAGGGTGACGATACCCGACACCGGCGGCACTATTCCCGAAGACGGACGACAGAAAAAAACACATGGCGGCCATTTGAAAGGCCCCCGACTTAACACCTTGCCGGTTTAAAAAAATCACGTACTTTTACGTCTCAAAAAAATACAGTCCGAAATATTTTACAATAGATAGAGATGAACTGCAAACTATTGGTGCTTGACGTAGACGGCACGTTGCTTAATGAAGCGAAGCGAATAACGCCCCGTACAAAGGCGGCGTTATTGAAGATACAGCATTTGGGCGTCCGGATTGTGCTGGCGTCCGGCCGGCCGACATACGGCCTGAGAACGCTGGCCAAAGAACTGGCGATGGACAAAAACGGCGGATTTATCCTTTCCTGCAATGGCGGACAAATTATCCAGATGCCGGACGAACAACTGCTGTTTGAAAAGCGGATAGACCCGGAGATGCTTCCCTTGTTGGAAGGGAAAGCGAAGAAAAACGGGTTTCCCATTTTCACCTATCATCGGGATACGATCATCACGACACATCCGCAGAACAGGCGAATCCGCAGAGAAGCGGAACTGAACGGAATGCACGTGAAAGGCGTTTCCGATTTTGCGGAAACCATCGACTTTTCGCCCTGCAAATGTATGATCGTCAGTGAAGACGAAGAGGCGCTGATCGGTCTGGAGGCGGACTGGAAGAGACGACTGGCCGGGTCGCTGGACGTATTCCGGTCGGAAAATTATTTTCTGGAAGTCGTTCCGCAATACATCGACAAGGCCAATACCCTGAGCTGGCTGATGGAAAAACTGTCCATCGACGCGAAAGATGTTATAGCCGTTGGCGACGGCGTTTGCGATGTGACCATGATACAACTGGCCGGTCTGGGTGTGGCGATGGGCAACGCGCAGGCATCCGTCAAGGCGTGTGCCGACAGTGTGACGGATAGCAACGAATCCGACGGCGTGGCCACCGTTGCCGAGAAGTATATCCTGTCCGCGATCCATCCTTCCGCCGTTCCTTTGGAGCAATTGAACACGCAGGGTCGTCATGCGTTGATGGGAAATCTGGGTATCCAGTATACGTATGCCTCAGAAGGCCGGGTCGAGGCGACTATGCCTGTCGACCACCGCACGCGCCAGCCCTTTGGCATCCTGCACGGCGGTGCAACGCTGGCGCTGGCCGAAACGGTTGCCGGATTAGGCTCCTTCATCCTCTGTGCACCGGATGAGATGATGGCTGGCATGCAAATCAGCGGCAATCACCTCTCCTCGGCACATGAGGGCGACACTGTCCGCGCAGTCGCAACGGTCATTCACAGGGGACGTTCCTCGCACGTCTGGAATGTAGACGTATATACCTCAACCGATAAACTTATCTCCTCCGTGCGCGTACTGAACAGCATCATGAAGAAATGGTAGTGTCCGTTCCCGTTTCAGAGCATCATGACTGATGCAGTCCGTCGTATTAAAAAACATCGCACACGACTCAGGTAGCCTCACAAAAAAAGGGCTGAATAGGCGAACGCTCTTTGTGAGGCGCTATTTTTTCAGGTTATACCGTATCAGAAATTTCAGCGTAAAACTAATGAATACACAGACTTTAGAGAAAGTAATGCTGGCTTGTTCCTTATTTCTTTACCCAAACATGGGTGATTTCCCCGAATACATATTTCCTGTAATCACTTGCGTTCCTGTAAGCTTCATTTATGTAGTCTTTAGCTTCCTGTGTACAGAAATCACCGGGAGCGGGGGTAGTAATCTGTATCAACTGACATTCAATCATCAGCCGGGCTTCTTTGAAGGACATATTTCCGGCAGGAGTTTGAACGCCTGTCAATTC
>JAITAY010000172.1 GCA_031283915.1 Tannerella sp. | reverse complement strand
ATTTTGGTACTTGTCGCATTATTTGCGGATGATACATTTCGCTTCCTCCGGAGTATTCACATGCCACCGTTTGTTGAATGTATTCATATTAAAAGGGAGATTATAAAGCGTATCCTTATAACATGCGAGCGGTGAATTAATGAAGTGGTTGAAACGAATAAAACGATTGACATAACGCCATACGTCCTCTTTATCAGTATGAAAAATATGCACCCCGTAGAAGTGGAAGTGGATTCAGATTCAGGCTGTAGATATTTCCCCCGGTATGACTGCGTTTATCAATGACAAGACAACGCTTTCCGTTTTCACTCATGATCTGGGCAAAAACAGACCCGTACAGAGGTAATTATACATTTGTTCTGTTTCCTGTGTCGAACTTGCGTTACTCTACCGAAACGGCATCAAATAAGTAAGTCTTACGGAAATCACCTGGGAAGAAGCTTTAGCAAAGACATCCTGATGCCGTGTGTTGTAGAAATCGCTTAAGGCATAATAATATCGTCCTTCCAGCAGGAAGTATCCGATACGGGTACGGAGTTCCAGTCCGGGGCCGCCTCCTATTCCCCATTCAAACCTTTTGTCGGCAGGCATGGTATGCTGTGCATTGATATTTTGCGGGGTTGCGCCATTCAAGTTATCCTCCGTGTGCTCGCCGAGCAGGAAACCGATTTGCGGCCCCAGGTTGACGAAAAAGTGAGTATGCTTGCCGCCAAAGTAAATATGCGTCATGAAAGGGAGTTCTGCATAATTCATTCGATGCTGAAAACGGTAGTTGGCATCTTCCGGCACACTCAGTTCGTCGAAATTTTCTTTCCAGCCCTGTTGCTTGAAATTCAATTCCACCTGGAGACCGAGATTCTTCTCCGTAATCCAGCGGAGCGTCAGGCCGCCCAAGTATCCCGTTAACATATCTTCCTGTACTTTCGGTGAAAAACCAACGGACGAAAGATTAACGCCGCCCGCTGCACCGACAGCCCATTCCTGATGGAAACCGTTTTGCGCCCAACTGCCGGAAAGGGCGACGAAGGATAACAAACCCGATAAAAAAACAATTCCCGGCTTCATCATTCAGTGCGCGTAATGGTAAAATTCCGGTTGAAACAGACGATATACAGGTTCGTATTAATGAAACCGCTCCAGTTGTTGACGCGCTCAAAACGAAAACCGGTCTGGATGCTGGAGTAAGCAAGATTCTGTATATTCCCTTCAAAACTGGTACCGTATTTGTTGATGGCCGAAATAAAAAACATGCCCGTATCGAATCCCAGCATCGCATATTTGGGATAAGTCGGAGCCATGTTCTTCCTGTACCAGTAGTTGTATTTGGTATTGAACCGCTGTACCTCCTTCGACAGGTTGTTTGCGTAGAAAGAGGTATAAATATGAGTGTTGAGCACGAAAAAGTCTTCCAGAAAGTCTGTATACGTCTGCCATTCCGGGTAGCCGAACAGGGTCAGGCGGTATTCCGGCTTGCCGTCAGCCAGTGTCCGGAGCGGGGTTTTGATTTTACGGAGGGCTTCGACGGAGGAAGATACCGGGACGATAAGATTCGGTTTGGTCGTTACCAGTATGGCGGCCAGATCTTTCGAGAACGAAGTTGCATTGAACGAAAGTTCCCGGAAGTCGATTTTCCGTTCCCTCATGTCGGCTTTAAAGGTATTGATGAAAAGCGTTTTTTCGTCTTTGTCATGCGTATCCAGCAAGATGATATTGTAGTCGGAAAACAGTGCACAGGCACGTGCCGTCGCATACGAAAACAGGTACTGATAAGGCGTATTCACCTGAAAAACACTGGCATTACTTGAGGTCAGCCTGTCGCATTTCGAGTAAGACGGCACGACGTATTTGATGTTGTTTTTCAGCGCAAACTCTCCGATCAGTTCGATTTGTTCGTTCGTGACGCCGCCAATCAGCAAGTTCGACTTTTTCAATGCTTCATTTTCCAGCGTCATTTGCAGTTTCTGGTTTGTGTCGCCGATGTCATGTACGGACAGTTCGACGGACATGCCTGAACTGCGCATACTGTCTACGGCCAGCAGGAAGCCTTCGTAGTATTCAAGAAAACGGCCGGAATTTGGACTGTTATTTGTCTGAAAGGGCAGCAGCATGGCGATTCTGGCAACGTTTGTCTTCCGGATTTCATTGCGTGCTGTCATCACGGCATCCAGGTCAAACTCCTCCTGTTCGGGCGCAATTGTCACGGTTTCCTCTGCTTCCACCGGGATGATAATCAACATGCCGGCCTTCAGTCCCGATTTCAGTTCCGGATTATAGCGGAGCAACTGGTCGCTGGTGAGGTTGAATTGCTTGCATATCCCGTAGATCGTTTCTTTTTTCTTGATGGTATATTCGATTTTTTTTACGACGGTTTGGGTCACGATCGTCGGTTCCGACTGGATTTTTGCGACCGGGATACGGATGATTTTCCCCGCGACGAAAGACTGAAACGTCAGTCCCGGATTGGCGCCGGAGATCTCCTCCGCCGGGATCTTGTAGCGTTTGGACACGCCATACAGAGTTTCTCCCGTTTGAATCGTGTAATACACATACATCTCGTCCTTCCGTTCCTCCGAAAGCGTTGCCACCTCCTTCTGCGGGATTTTCAGCTTTTCCCCGGACTTGACATACTGCCGACTCGAAGGATTCAAGCGGTAGATGTCCTCCTCGGGCACGTCGTACATGAGCGCAATGGAATATACGGTTTGTCCGCGTTCCACCGTATGATAGAACACTTTGTCGTCAGACTGGGTCTGCGAAAACAACGGATGTTGCGTTATAAGACACAACGAAAACACGATTAAACAGGATTTAAATACATTCATCACTCTAAAATTTAGGGCAAATATACTATTTGTTTGCGAAAAAGCAAAGAACCCCATGGATGACCGGAAGAAAAGGCATTCAGGTAAAAAAAACAGGATCCCCCCCCGAGGGAATCCTGTTTCCATCCATTACCCTGCGGTTGCGGGTAACTTCCTAACATTAATATTTACAGATATGAATTAATACCTATGCACTTATGATGCCGGTATGACTGCGCTCGCGGCGGAGCTGTTTCTTATCCTGCTACTTCGACGGCCGGACGTTGTACGGATACATACGAACGGTTGTTTTTTCCCTTCCGGAAAACCACCGTACCGTCAATCAAGGCATAGATCGTATGATCCCGGCCAATGCCTGCATTTTCACCCGGATGATGCACCGTTCCCCGTTGACGAATGATGATGTTACCGGCTTTGGCAAACTCGCCGCCAAAAAGCTTTACACCTAACCGTTTACTTTCTGACTCACGGCCGTTCTTCGAACTGCCTACTCCTTTTTTATGTGCCATTTTCTTTTACTTGTTTAAACGTTAAGCTACAATTTCCTTAATACTCACTTCGGTGAAGTGCTGACGGTGACCGTTCAGCTTGCGATAGCCTTTTCTTCTTTTCTTGTGAAAAATCAGCACCTTGTCACCTTTTACCAATGGAGACAACACCTCGGCAACCACCTTGGCGCCTTCGACAACAGGCGTTCCTACCCGTATTTCTCCGTCTATATCCACCAACAACACTTTGTCGAATTCGACGGTTGCGCCGTTTTCGACATCCCGGATGTGATGAACAAACAGTTTTTTTCCTTCCTCGGCCTTGAATTGCTGGCCATTAATTTCTACAATTACGTACATCTGTTTTTTAAATTCTAACAGGTTATGCCCCGGGGGTGGACTTCTTTCCTGAAATCACTTCTCTACCCTCTGCGGAATCGGGCACAAAAGTACGGCTTTTTTCATTTCCTGCAAAAATAATTGCTGCCAAAGTTCATGGTCTGTTCTTCTCACAGTTGTCTACGGGGTTGGCGTAAATACCCAGAAAGATAGACCTTAATACCGATTCGTCGCCCTGGATTTGTTGCAGCATCTGTTCGTATCGCGCAAGAAACCCTGCCTTTTCTTCCGACGTGTAGTGTGCAGCATACGTGTCCTGTCCCGAACGGATGTCATGTGCAATGTAATTGTTGTTGTGCAATTTGTATCCGTGATAGATGCGCCGGTCAATCAGGGAGGCCACCGATTTGTGAAATTCATTGGGGCTTTGATACCGGATGGCTCTTAATTCTTCTTCACGAAGGGGGGCGCAGATACTGATGTGAATGTTTCCTTTTGGTTGCGTGATGCCGGTCAGGATGCTCGTCAAGTCCTCATCCGGCTGTTTCACGTACTTCCGGCCGTTGCGCGAGAGGTAAAGCTCCTTTGTTTTCAGGATGTCGCATGATTCGATCTGGTAGGAAACAGCTACCGGCACGGGATGCAGTTCATGGATGGAACGGGGCAGGTCGCTGCTGTCGCTCATGCAGAACATTTTGATAATCCCCTGATCGGTGATGTCGTTTCCGTCCTTGGTTCGTCCGTTTCGCTGTGCAATCCAGACCGATTCCTTTTTTTGAGTAACGGTATGGCGGATGTATTCGGAAAGGCGCATGGAATTGCGGTAGAAATCACGCGGGCTGCCTCCGCGGAAGACGGTAAACATTTTGTTGGACTTCCCGATGTCGATCACCAGTTGCGAATGCATCAGGTTGCTGCCGAAGGTGATTTCTGTCGTCCGGAATCCATGCATGTAGAAAAGCATTTGTAGCAGGGCTGAATCCAGCATGATGTCGCGGTGATTGGAGATGAAAAGATATCTTTTTGCAGGATCCAGATGTTCCAGACCGTCACAAGTGAACGCGTTTGCCGATTTGCGCATGATTTCCTGATTGAAAGGGTACATGATCCGGGACTGAAATTCGTCCGTTGTCCGGATGTTTAACAGGGTGTTCCGGATTTCGCCGGTCGTTTTCTCCGGGAAAATAAATGCAATCACGACCGGCAGGTATTCACTGTCGGCGATCCGTTGCATGGCAGTGGCGACTTCCGTCTGATCATAAGGGCGTAAATCGTCAAAACAGGTTTCCATATATTTTTTGTTTGTCCGGAAAGCTCTCCGGAACGGTCGATTTGATTCGCTTCATCTGGATTCCGGTTACATGAACAGTGCCTTCACCTCTTCGTCGGGTAATTGGCGGTATTGCGGCCGTCCGGAGGCGCCTTTCGTTTCGGGAAAGGTCACTTCAAAATATTCTTCGTCGTAAAAGGACAGTTTGGAATGTGTATCCGGATTGCATTCGATATATCGTATCTCATTTAGCTGTAATCCCTTGCGTTCGCATATCTGACAGGCCAGCGAATAGCCTGCGCAGGTAATGGACGTACCGGAATTGTCCTGATACAATTCAGTGACGATGACCGTTTTTTGTCCGTTTTTATCCAACAGCTTCAATCCGCATTTGGATGCGATACCCCACTGCCCGTTAAATTCAAAAATTTCGTCGTAATAATTCTCCGGAACCTTCATATCTATACTTATTTTTCAAAAAAAGACGGCCAAAAGTAGAGGGAATATTTGAGATATACAAATATTTGAGGCATAAATCAATTGTTTTTGGGAGGGAACAGTGGCTTACGCCAGAAAGCGGGACAGGAAAATACCGATCAACGCCAGCAGGATGATGATTCCGCCGGAGACCTGATTCAGTACGCAGATACTGCGGATGTTGAACCATCGCCGCATCTTTGCCACCAGGGTCGTGAGCAGAAACCACCACAGCACAGCCCCCACCGCAATGCCGCACAACCCGTTCAGCATCTGCCATACCGAATGAGCGGGCAGGACAAAGGAAAGACGGGCAAACAGTCCGATATATAAAAGTACGATGAGCATATTGCTGAAGGTAAGCAGAAAGGCGGTCAGGAAATCATGGGTAAACGACATTTTCGTTTCCCTGTTTTTCCGGAGGCTTTTGACCGGATTGGTCTGAAAGATGTACAGGCCGAAAACACCCAGTACGATGCTGCCCCACAGTTGGAGCCAGTGCAGATGTGTTTCCACGAAGTTGACAATCAATCCCATGAACAGACAGGTGAGCATGGCGTAGATCATGTCGGAAAGAGTCGCCCCCAGCCCGGAAACAAACCCGTGCCAACGGCTTTTACTCAAGGTGCGTTGAACGCATAAAATTCCGCCCGGCCCCATCGGAGCGGAGACCAATATTCCTATAATAACCCCTTTACCAACTAACCCCAGCATGAGTATTCATTTTTGTTTTACTTTTTTAGCTATGCAAAGGTACGGCTATTTTCCTGCACGACGTAACGTTAGATGGTTAAAGTATCTTTTGCGAATGAGGGCTTCATACCTCTGTGCCCTTTCCTGTATTGAAAACCGTTTCTGCGGATTATACTGCACGCGGTGAAGAAAGGGGTAGTTAGCAGATAGCAGATCGCAGATCGCAGTCCCCCCATAAAAGCTTACGGCCCGCCCCCAATAACGGGATCAAAAAACCCTTCATTATTATTCCCCGTTTCCGGACGATGCTTAGTAACGTTACTAAACGATGCTTAGTAACGTTACTAAACGACGCTTAGTAACGTTACTAAACGACGCTTAGTAATGTTACTAAGCGACGCTTAACAACGTTGCTAACTGTTTCGCGACACAGTGATACTGCGCGGGAAGATTTTGCGCAACAACAGGTAGTTAGTAGCTAGTAGCTAGTAGAATAGTAGTCGGTAGTTCTGTGATACGACGAAGCTGTCCGCTGAAACCCTCACTTTTACGCCTTTCCCTCCAACGGCCGCTTTTCTGCCAACCGCCCTCTACTT
The DNA here is from genome assembly GCA_031283915.1 of Tannerella sp. Taxonomy (GTDB): domain Bacteria; phylum Bacteroidota; class Bacteroidia; order Bacteroidales; family Tannerellaceae; genus Tannerella. The sequence goes on along the minus strand of JAITAY010000172.1, from coordinate 108 downwards.
ACTCCTGTGTAACAACATTGCAAAAACCTTATATAACTTGAGTTTTGGCTAAGCCAACCTTATTTCTACCTTATTTAAAGAACAAAACAACCTTAGTAGCGCAGGGAA
>JAITAY010000124.1 GCA_031283915.1 Tannerella sp. | reverse complement strand
CAGCGCATTGAGAAAACTCGTCAGCAGATGCGGATGCGTCCCGAATATTCTCTTAAAGATCAAATCATTTTTAGGATCAAGATAACGTGCCATTTTTCTTTCTTTTTTCATTATTGTTTCACACGCGACAAAGATACACAATAATATGGTGTTCCCGTATGACTGTTTCAGGTTACGTACATCAGGTTCGACAACCGCATTTGTGCAAGTGGCGAAAAAACGCCCGGAAAAGAATTTGAGTACGGTCAAAATGATAAACCTGCGTAACATGAGTGAATCCGTTCTATTTTGTTCGTTTCGCAGCCCTAAACACCGCGACCATTTGAAATACACCCGGAACATCGACTGCCGAAGGCAATCGGTGTCCCGGGTGCAACGGTTCAAATGCATCTTCTTTCCCCTCTCCGCTACAGTTGGAGTACCAACACGTCTTCCGGTTGCAGAGGCACTTCCAGTACCCCGTCTGTCACCGGATAGGAAATGGGATTCCCGTTCACCGTGACTTTCATTTCAAACCGGTCTGTCGGCAGTTTAATCCGGAAATGGCCGCCTGTGTGCGCTTTCACTTCGCCCGTCTGCCAGTGTCCGTTTTGCCAACGGGCAGCTACTTCGCCTCCGCCTTCGATGCACAAACCGCTGAAAAAGCCCGTTTCCCAGGCCGCCGGCAACGCCGGCAGAAATTCAATATACCCGTTCCGGCTTTGCACCAGCATTTCCGCAATGCCGGCGGCGCCTCCGAAATTCCCGTCAATCTGGAAGGGCGGGTGAGAGCAAAACAGATTGGGATATGCGCCCCCGCCTTTCGAATAGTTGAAACCGTTCTGCATACAGGGTGTCAGCAAGTCGGTCAACAGCTTGTACGCATGTTCCCCGTCGCGTAGGCGTGCCCAAAAATTCACTTTCCAGGCCATCGACCAGCCGGTGCTTTCGTCGCCGCGCGCTTCCAGCGTCTTACGCGCGGCTTCCGCGAGATCCGGCGTCCGGTCCGGCGTGATTTCACTGGCCGGGTACAGGCCGTAGAGGTGGGACACGTGACGGTGATGCGGTTCGCTTTCCTTAAACGGTTCCAGCCACTCCATGATGCGGCCGTCGGGGCCGATGGTGGTCGGCATCAGACGGCTGCGCATGGAGGCGATGATTTGCACGAAATCCCCGTCAACTCCCAGTATTCCGGCGGCCTCGACGACGTTGCCGAACAGTTCGCGCAGAATCTGGTTGTCCATCGTAGAACCGGCACAGACATTGACGTTCTTTCCGTTGGGCATGACGTACGCATTCTCCGGCGAAGTGGTCGGCGCCGTGACAAGATACCGGCTGCGCGGATCCTCTGTCAGCATGTCCACGAAAAACAGCGCCGCTTCCTTCATCACCGGATACACTTCGGCCAGGTATGTCCTGTCCTGCGTATACAGATAATGACTGTAGAGATGGGCACACATCCAGGCGGCGGAAGTATTGGTCGCTCCCCAGGAGGGATGCTCGCCGGGCGCGGTGAACTCCCATACGTTACCCAGAATGTGCGTCACCCAGCCCCGTGCGTTGTAGAATACCTTTGCCGTGCGGCGACCGCTCTCAACCTGCTGTTTCGTCCATTCGACCAGGGGAAGATGCAACTCCGGCAGGTTACCCGATTCCGCCGGCCAGAGGTTCATCTGCACGTTGATATTCATGTGATAGTCTCCGTTCCACGGTGTCTGAATCGTATTGCACCACAGCCCCTGCAAATTGGGCGGGAGACCGCCGGGACGGGTGGAAGAGATCAGCAGGTAACGCCCGAACTGGTAATAGAGCGCCAGCAGAGACGGGTCGTTGCCTTCCCGGTGGAAAGCCTCCAGACGCTGATTGATCGGCAATGTTTCCTTCTTCTTCACGTGCCCGAAATCCACCCTGACCCGGTCGAAAAGCCCCCGGTAGGCCGCTTCATGCTCGTTTCTCAACTGTTCGTATTTTTTATGTTCCACGGCCTGAAACAGCGAATCCAGTTGTCCGTTCACCTCTTTCCCGAAATAATCGGTCACCATGCCTGTCAGCAGGATGATTTCAGATGCGTTTTTCACTTGCAGGAGCGTATCATTCGAAATGATCTGTTGCCCGTCGCGAGGCAGGATCACCCGTACCCGTGCGCCGTATGCGATGCCCTCCGGAGCCTTCAGGCTGTCGCCTCCGAACAGGCGGCCGCTCATCTGCAAATCGGATCCTTTGGGAGAAACGGTATACCGTTCGGGACGATCCAGCGTAAGGCTCAAGTTCAGCGCCTTTTCCCTGTCCGCACACAAGCGAATCACGGCCAGGTCTGCGGCAAACGAAGTGAATGCCTCCCGCCGGAAAGTCGTCTTCCCCTTTTTGAAAGAGACCGTGGCAACGGCATTATCGAGGTTCAGTTCGCGCCGGTAACCGGAAACCTCCTCTTTCTCTCCGCCACAGGAATACGCCAGTCTCAGGTTGCCCAGCAACTGATAGCTGCCATAAGGCTGCCTCGCGCCGTTACCCCGTCCGCTGCCTTCGCCTCCGCACACGAATGTTTCATACATCAACTCCTGAGCTTCGTCGTTCCGCCCTTCAAACAGCAGTCTGCGGATTTCCGGCAACGACCTGGCCGCCTCCGGATTATCCGTGTTTTGCCGGCTACCCGACCACATCGAAATCTCATTCAGTACATAATTTTCACGATCTACTCCGCCGTCCGGCATCAGACCGATCCGTCCGTTTCCCAGCGGGAACGTCTCTTCCCACACGCTTGCAGGCGCATCAAAATGATACGTTAAATCCCTCTTTGACACAAAATCCTTCACCCTGTCACACCCGCAAAGGGACAGGCTCAACACGAAAAAAAATACCTTCGCTTTATCCATATCTATTACTTTTTGAGTTTAGTTATTTTATGGCGGCAAATATAGCATATAAACCTGAGTTTGGGCTAATTTTTTTTTAGGCTTTATAACGAATAGAGCGGGTAACCGCAATGCAGGGCCGGGTAATACATCCCGTGTAACAGTCTGTCCGGCCATGAAAGCGCTTTTTCTACCCGCCCGTCTCCGTCCGCTCAAACGGACGGCCAGCGGAAAAATGGGGCTAAAGCCCTGCGAAAGCATTGCCGGAGGCTCTGTTATACTTGATTTATTCCCTGTCCCCCTTTGGAAAAATCAACCATTTTCTCCGAAAAAACAGGCAATCTTCCCGGGGAGAACGGCAATCTTTCCGGAAAGAACGACAATCTTTCCGGGAAGAACGACAATCTTTCCGGG
>JAITAY010000092.1 GCA_031283915.1 Tannerella sp. | reverse complement strand
AACTTGATGACATTGAGCTTTAGCCGACGGGCAAGAAGGCGTGTGGGCGGATGCCCTTTTCTATGCTGACGGGCAATGCACAAAACTGTACCGCGCGCAGTATCAAACTGACGGCAATAAAGAAGAATTGGGCTGAAGCCCGTGCGAGCCGGCAGTCGGGTTGCTTGAACAACAGCATGGAGTCAAATATCCGGTGCGGGTATCTATACTGCGCGCGGTATAACTACCAGCCACTAACTGCCCCTTTCTTCGTATAATGATACCGCATACAGTAATATATTTGATTTTTATGAATTGTATCGAAACAAATTCTTTTCATATATCTCGTTTTTTTACTACTTTTGCTTCGGATTTTTTAGAATTGGAAGCTCAATGAATTTTTCATTGAAAATAAATGTATAAATATCTTGATAACAAAATGAAACTATTACAAAATAGATTAGCAAAGTCCGATCTTTTACAGCGGGCGAATCATGCGAAAGCCACGGGGATATACCCCTATTTCCGGGAAATTGAGAGTGAACAGGATACAGAGGTCATGATTAGCGGAAAGAAAGTATTGATGTTCGGTTCGAATGCCTATTTGGGACTGTTGAACCACCCCAAAGTAAAGGAAGCGGCCATCAAGGCCACACAAAAATACGGAACAGGCTGTGCCGGTTCGCGCTACCTCAACGGAACACTGGACTTGCATACCAAATTGGAAAAACGGCTGGCCGGGTTTGTCGGAAAAGATGATGCAATTATCTATTCCACGGGATTCCAGGTGAATCTGGGCGCTGTATCCTGCCTGACCGGACGGGAAGATTACATCCTCTGGGACGAACTGGATCACGCCTCCATCATCGAAGGGCATCGTTTGTCTTTCTCCACCAAGCTGAAATTCAAACACAACGATATGGCAGGACTGGAGAAACAGCTTCAGCGGTGTAATGCGGACAAGGTCAAGCTGATCGTAGTCGACGGCGTATTCAGCATGGAAGGTGATGTGGCCGACCTGCCCGAAATTGTCCGGCTGGCCGGGAAATACGATGCCAGCGTCATGGTAGACGAAGCGCACGGGATTGGCGTGTTCGGCAAACAGGGACGCGGTACGTGCGACCACTTCGGCGTCACCGACGATATCGACCTGATCATGGGTACGTTCAGCAAATCGCTGGCCTCCATCGGGGGATTCGTTGCGGCCGACAAGGTCGTCATCGACTACCTTCGCCATCATTCGCGTTCCTACATCTTCAGCGCAAGTATTACGCCGGCAGCCACAGCCGCGGCCGATGCTGCGCTCGACATCATGATCAACGAACCGGAACGCCTGGAGCATCTATGGGAACTGACGCATTACGCATTGGAGGGGTTCCGTCAGATGGGCTGTGAAATCGGACAAGCTCTGTCGCCGATTATCCCGCTGTTCATCCGCGACAATGACCTGACCTTCCTGATTGTCCGCGAATTGTTTGATGCCGGTATTTTTGTCAATCCGGTCGTTTCGCCGGCCGTCGCTCCGCAGGACACGCTCATCCGCTTCTCGCTCATGGCCACTCACACCCGCGAACAGTTGGACTATGCCATGGAAGCCATCCGGAAACTCTTCAGGAAACATCACCTGGTTTCTTAAAAAGTCATGGACTTCGTGCAAAACAACGGCGCCTGCCTGTGCCGGAAAGGGTGTTGTAGACACAACAGTAAACTGCATACCTATGACTGGTTATCCGACATTCCGGAATCGGAACAGGCAGCGGGCTTTGTAGAAGTACAGTTCAAGAATACGAGGAAAGGATATTACGTAAACGATTCGAAGATTCCGCTGGAAAAGGGAGACATCGTCGCGGTGGAATCCGCTCCGGGGCACGATATAGGCACGGTCTCGCTGACCGGAAAACTGGTGCATTTGCAAATGCGCAAGAACTGCGTCCGGCGAGACAGCGGAGACGTGAGGCGGATCTATCGCATTGCCCGGCAAGCGGATCTGGACAAGTATGCCGAGGCCAAGGCCAAGGAGCACGGCACGATGATTCGTTCGCGTCAGATTGCCGCCGACCTGGGACTGGCGATGAAGATCGGTGATGTCGAGTATCAGGGCGACGGTAACAAGGCCATTTTCTATTATATTGCGGATGAGCGCGTAGACTTCCGCCAGTTGATCAAAGTCCTGGCGGAAACCTTCCGGATACGCATCGAAATGAAGCAAATCGGTTCGCGTCAGGAAGCCGGGCGAATCGGTGGAATCGGACCTTGCGGACGGGAATTGTGCTGTTCGTCGTGGATGACGAGTTTTGTCTCGGTGGCTACGGATGCTGCCCGTTTTCAGGATATTTCGATGAATCCGCAGAAGCTGGCCGGACAGTGTGCAAAACTCAAATGTTGTTACAATTACGAAGTGGACGCCTATGTCGAAGCCCAGAAACAGGCGCCTTCGCGTAAAACCCAACTGGAAACGGAGGAGCATACGTATTTCCATTCCAAGACCGATTTGCTCAAAAAAGAAATCATGTACTCGACCGACAGGGTAATGGCGATCAACAGTGTGACGATCCCGTTCGCACGGGCTTTCGAAGTGATCGCCCTGAACCGGAAAGGTATCAAGCCGAAGTCGCTGGCGGTCGCAGCCGACGCCGTGCCGCAAAAACCTGCACAGCAGGACACGCAGGATATTCTGGACGACAGTGTGAGCCGCTTTGATACGGACGAGAAAAAGAAAAAGAAACGCTCGGGAAAATCAAAAGTCCGGCACGCATCCGACAAAAACAGGCAGGAAAAAGCTCCCGGCGAAACGGCTCCCGGTCACCGTCCGCGTCCGAACCATCCTCCGTCTCCGAAAAGCAAGCATGCAACTCATGCGAAACAGAAAAATTAACGGAGGAACAAAATCCTCCCTTTTCCGGCTGGCAGTTGCAGCGTTTTCGGCAGCCTTCTGTCTTTCCTGCGAAGATGGAGTGTTTTACTGTCAATACCAGCTCGTTGAGCTTGAATGGAGCAAGGACAAGGAATATTACTTCACGTGCGAAATTACGGATAACAGTGTGCCCTACCACCTTTCGATTGAGATACGGAACAACAACCTTTACCCCTATCAGAACCTCTGGCTATTTTGTGCGGAAGAACTGCCGGTCGGCCCTGTCCGGCGCGATACGGTGGAATGTTTGCTTGCCGACGATTACGGGAAATGGCTGGGACACGGATTCTCCGTCTATCACTTGAGCATCCCCTTCCGGACACATTATCGCTTTCTTCACAAAGGCCAGCATACTTTCAGCATCCGCCACGGCATGAGAGATTCCTTCATCAGGGGAATCGAAGAAATCGGCCTGCGCATCGAGATGGTAACGGATTGACTGCGCACGATTGGACGACATCAGGGAATCCCGGTAATTTTATCGGTGACAAGCAGTCTTGTAATTCTTATCTATTTTATTATACTTTACGTGGTATGATTTTGTGCATAAAGGGGTAGTTAGTAGCTAGTAGTTAGTAGAGGGCGGTTGGCAGAAAAGCGGCCGTTGGAGGGAAAGGCGTAAAAGTGAGGGTTTGAGCGGCCAGCTTCGTCGTATCACAGAACTGCCGGCTACTATTCTACTAGCTGCGAACTACCTGTTTTTGCACAAAACTATACCGCGGGCAGTATAATTCCTGTCCCATACTTCGACTTCGTAGCGTATCGTTTGAATGATTTTGTGATTCAAAATTAAAAATCTACTTTTGGGGTACATAAAACCCTATTTTAAAACAAAAATATCATGATATCTGAATTAGAAGTGATAGCAGGCATAAAAGAAGGCCGGGAAGAAGCATACCGGTATGTTTACGAACATTTATATAAAATGCTCTGTATGGTGGCATGTGAACGGGTGAACGACCGGATTGCGGCGGAAATGATAGTCAGCGACGTGATTTTTTCTCTCTGGCAAAACCGGCAGTCGCTGGTCATCCATACCTCGCTTCGCGGCTACCTGATTAAGGCCGTCCGCAACCGTTGTCTGAATTACCTGACACAAACCGAACGCCGGATTTCCCTGTCGCAATCGTGCGATCACTCTGAAGCAGTATATACACAAGCTAACGTCTGTTCGGAAACGCCATTGACCGGGCTGATAGAAAAAGAACTGGATCTTAAAATCAATGCCTGCATCGAAGCTCTGCCGCCGCAAACCCGCCGGATTTTCTGCCTGAGCCGGTTCAAAAAGATGAAATACGAAGAAATTGCCGGACAAACAGGTGTGTCCGTCGATACAGTCAAATATCATATCAAATCCGCACTGACCCGTTTACGGGCTGAATTAAAGGATTATCTGCTCCCGCTGCTCGTTTTTTTGCTGTCGCCCTGAAAAAAAACTTTTTTCATTTACCCGAAAAGCCGTTTCGTTTGTCTTTATAGAAAACAGTAATTAAAACTATGCAAAATCAACCGGATGAATATGGGCTGAATCTGTTCATTGACAGTCTGACAGGCGCGGCGTCCGAAGAAACGGAGGCGCAACTGGCAGCGTGGCGCGGCGCCTCGGCAGCCAATGAGCGCCGTTATGCGGAGATGAAAAAGATTTGGGATTCGCTGAGCCTTTCCGCACGCGACGAACAGTTCGACACGCAGCGAGCTTACCGCCTGTTTCAAGAGCGCGTAAAAGCCGAAATCGAACAGACGGAAAGACAACGCACGACCGTGCACCGTATACCGCTTCGCCGTGTTGTTGCCGTCGCCGCCATCCTGATCCCCTTCCTGTTTTTGAGCTATTTTGCCGGCCGCTATGGGACGCTCCGGTTAGCTACGGTGGAAGAAACATTGCTTTCGGAAATTTCCGTTCCGTACGGCTCTAAAACGCAGATGAAACTGCAGGACGGTAGCGTCGTCTGGCTGAACGCAGGTTCCCGGATAGAGTACGATTCCTACTTCGGCAAAACCAATCGCACGTGTACCCTGTCGGGTGAGGCGTATCTGGAAGTGGAGAAAAACGCCGATCTGCCATTTGTCGTGAAAACAGGCACGGTCACCGTGACCGTACTGGGCACGCGCTTCAACGTGCAGGCATACAGTGATGAAGATGAGGTCACCGTCTGCTTGCTGGAAGGAAGCGTGGATATGAACGTGAAAAATGCGGAGACCTTCCGCCTGCAGTCCGGGCAAAAGGCCGGATATCACAAGAGGACGGGAAAGACAGACATCTCTCCTTTTGTGACGGCACAGGTACCGGATTGGATGAACAGTCGCTTTGTTTTCAACGGCGAAACGTTCGAACAGATAGCCGGCATCCTGGAACGCAGTTTCAACGTGAAAATAACGATTCGCAACGACCGTATCAAACAGTACCGGTTTGCAGGAGATTTTGTCAAAAACGAAACGGTCGAACAAATCTTTGCCGTCATGGCAGCCAACGGCAAATTCCGGTACCGGATGAACGGGAATGCGATTGAAGTGTATTGATTTTTAATGTCGAACGATTGAATAGGAATGCTTAGGAACTGTCTGGAAATAAACCATGCATTTATCTACGACAACAATATTTTCTTCCGATGGCTAAAACAATGAAAAATGAACGTACCGTTTGGGATGTTGCTTCATGTCAATGAGTAAACCCGAAAGGTTGTCGAGTGTCAGATTCAGACTCTTGTAGAGGGAAGAATCATTCAGCAACAACCCTAACGAATTGTCCCGCGAATTGAGCCGGGTAGTCATGGTGTTCAAATTGTCAAGCGTCAAGTTCAACGACTTGACGCTTGCTGTCAGGTTCAGGTTTTTCATTTCTTCGCTCAGCAGGACGAAATTATCGCTTGTCGTTTTCAAATTGTCGGCAATCACCGGAATGTCGTTTCCCAACAAACGGCTTAACTGGCGGGAAGAAACTTCCAACTGAGCCGTTGTGTTTTCAATGTGATTCAGCGACTGCGACAAAGCCGGATGACTTACCAAGTCCTGCAGGCCGTGGAGAATGGAGTCCAGTGCCGGGATCAATGCCGAAATCTGCGGAAGGATTTTCTCCTGTACGGCGCTCATCATGTCTTCCGGCATTCTCCCTTCAAGGGTTGCACCGGATTTCAGATATTCGTTCACATACGTGTTCTGGTGAATATGCAATTCTGCGCCGCTGAGCAGTGTTTTTTCGATCGAAACGTAAGTGCCTTTGGTGATTCGCATACTCTTTTCAAGGCTAATCTCTATATTGATTTTGCCGTTGGTGGAATAGTCATACACAATGTTCCGGACTAATCCGACCTTAAAGCCGTCTACATATACAGGCGTGGATATTGTCACGTCCTTTACGTTTGAACAGGAGACAAAATAATGATTGACCGGCTTGAACAAATTGATGCCTTTCAAATAGTTTACGCCTATATATAAAAACGTAAGGCTTATGATAGCTACAAGGCCTATAACTATTTCTTTCGTAAGTTTTATTTTCATTTGTCGGTTTCTTTTTGATTGTTTTTTTTATTTTATTCTTTTCCCGTCCTTGAAACGGACGATGAAAGCATCCTTGAAATCTTTGGATACTTGCTTGAGTAATTGCTGGATAACCTTTTGATCGGTTGATTCCCCATACGTATATTTGTGCAGCTTCCCTTCTACATAATGATCGGCTTTGTATCCTTTCAGCAGAGGCGAATGGTCCGGCAGTTTCCTGTCGGACAACAGGATTTGTATCTTGTAAACGACTTTTCCCGTCCGGACTTCGGGAGTCTCGGATGTTGCAGGTTCCGGTTTGCTTTGGACAGGCGGTGTCGGTTGTACCGTTTCCTGTTCGGGTTGCGGTTTGGCCGGCGGCAAATCAGTCTCACGGGTGCCCTGACCTTGTGGATAACGGTCTTTTTTCAAATCCTGTTCTTTCTTGTATTTGACAAATGCATCGTAAATGGCTCGGGCTAACTGTTTCTGTCCATTATTGGAGTGCATGAAACGTTCTTCGTCCGGATTGGAGATGAAACCAAGCTCTACCAGTACGCTGGGCATATTGGTGGCTCTCAAGACCAGAAATCCGGCTTGCCGTACACCCCGGTTCGCACGTTTGGCCGATGAAAAGGTTTTTTGTATTTCGGAGGCAAACGAGATGCTTTGCTCCAGATGCTTGTTCTGCACAAATTCAAATATAATGTAGGATTCCGAAGAATTGGGATCAAATCCGCCATATCGCTGTAGATAGTTGTCTTCCATCAGGATCACGGAGTTCTCCAGCATGGCGACGTTCAGGTTTTCTTCGTTTCGAGCCAATCCCAGCGTATACGTTTCGGCACCCCTCACTTTCTGATACCCTTTCTTCATCGAATTGACATGAATGGAGATGAACAGGTCAGCCTTGTTTTTGTTGGCAATATTGGCGCGTTCGTTTAATTCGACAAAGCGATCGGTTTCACGTGTATAAATCACGTTTACGTCTTTGTGACCGGATTCTATCAACGCACCTAATTTCAGAGCAACGGCAAGATTGATCGTTTTTTCTTTGACATGGGAGCCTATCGACCCGGGGTCTTTCCCTCCGTGGCCGGCGTCAATAACCACAGTAAAGGTTTTCTCCTTTGCCTGAAGCATCGAAGCCCATAAAAACAGCAGAGCCGACAGAGGGAGAATTATACAACCTTTCTTATTCATTTTGTGCACCACAATCTTGCAAGTTCGGAGGCAAAGATATGAATATTTTTTTAGCAAAACAAGAGACCGTCTCAAAGGGTACATTTCAAGTAGTTGCAATTCGGAGAAACCGTTTTGAGACCACATGCGGAAAAGTTCGCCGCACGCAACGCAATAATCACTGCCGAACCAAAAGCCTGTTTCCGGTTTGCGGAGTACAGGGCGACGTTGTCACGTGAAGACAGGAAGTCCTTTGAACATCGCCCTGGCAACGCCGCCGCCGGCGCTCCACCGAGCGGTATTGAACGGACAACAAATGAGCCGGCGAAAGAGTGCGCCGGTTCATTGTTTCACGGATTTATTTTATTCGTAAGTTCCTGAACGTCTTTCAGCGTAAAGTTCCCGGTGAGTTGAATCACGGTAAAGCTGCTGTCGGCGTCGGCCAGCATCAGCAGTTTCTTGAGCCGGTCGCCTTTCACGCAGGAGTAAAAGGTGACGCGCGTTTTGCCGTCGCGGATGTGCATCAGCTCCGTGTGTTCACTTTGCAGCAATTGCGAGAAATCATTCCGCATCAGGGAAATCAGTTCTGCCTTTCCGCAACTGACTAACTGAAACGATTCCACTTTTTCTTTCAGCCCGGCCAGGTTCACTCCCGCGTCTTTTAAGTCGGGCATCATCTGAAACATCGCTTTGGAAATGTAGACGGAGGTGACGCCGTCCATATCGGCGTATTTTTCGAACTGTTTATCCTGCGCGAAGCCTGCCTTTGTGCACAACATGCACAGCATGAGTATGACATATTTTGTTTTCATTCTCCTATTCATTAAAATATTTGCTGACGATCTGATTTATTTTCTCTATTTCCGTATCGGCCTCGGCGACACGGTTCAATCCCCTGTTCAGTTCTCCCGACATGAAGGCCAGCGCCTTTCCGGCCACCATGGCGGCTTCCTGCGGATCATCGAACGTATCGGCTCGTTGCCGTCCGGAGGGTTCACGGGTGGCGAAAAACAGCCCGATACACAGTAGCGCGACTGCTGCAACGCTGGCGGCGGCATGCAGCCAAGTTCGGCGCGCCGATTTGCGTGCCGGCGTTGCTGCCGCCAGTTGTTCGAGGGTGTTCTCCAGCCGCAGGGACAGACCTTCCGGCATACGTACTTCTGCCCCGGCCAAAGCGCGAAAGATCTCCTTATCGGTTTGCAGGGATGCGTCCGTTTCCAGGGCGCTCAGGAAATAATCCCTTAAGGCGCGCTCTTCTTCCGGCGTCGAACGGCCTTCATAAAACTTTTTCAATAATTGCCTTATCTTCATTCTCTGTTCTTTTTATGGTTTCTGTAACATTTCTCTTAGTGTTTTCCGCGCCCTGGAAAGCAATACCCGTACATTGGCGGCGCTTTCGCCGGTGGCGGTTTCAATTTCTTCCAGCGAACAGTCTCCGAAACCTCTCATCTGTATGACGATGCGCTGCTTCTCCGGCAGCCGGTCTATCAGCGATTCGATATGTTTCACCTGTTCCCTGCTTTCCAGTTCGCTTTCTGGTGTGACTTCGAACGGAATCGCCGGTCTTTTTTCCGGTTCACGGCCTTTCCGGTCGCCGGAGGCACGGAGGAAATCCATGCAGAGGTTTTTCACCAGTGTCACGCAAAAAGCCTCCGGTTGCCGAATCCCGGTCAGTTCGTCCCGCTTAAGCCACAATTTGCAATAAGCCTCCTGAAGAATGTCTTCGGCATCTTCCGTGTGGTTCAGCAGGGCATACGCCACCCGGTAGAGCCTGGGATGAAAGGGATAATAGCGCTGTTTAAATTCCTTTGCATCCATCCTTCCGCTTATTTACGGGTCTTGAGCAGGCGTTCGACGTCGGACGGACGGATCTTTCCTGCGAGGCGTATTAGTGCCGGGTCGTCGCCGGTGACCGGCAACACCGGGTCGCGTATTTCGCCGCCGGTCATTTTCACCAATATCCGGACACGTTCATTTTCCGCATTCGAGGAGAGAACCATTTCGTAATCTTTGTCCTTCAACAGACAGGCCGCATTTTCCAGCCGGCTTTTCCAGGCCGGGTCACAGCCGGAGAAACCGAACACGTCCACTTGCTTCACCCCTCCGGTATCCACTCCCACACACCGGACAAAACCCATCAGCCATTTCCCGAGCCTCACATGTTCAACGCCCTTCGTCTCCGAAAATTCCCGAAACAACCGGTTGACGGAGTACCGGGCATAGCTTGCCGTACACAGAATCGTCCATACCGATACCGTCATTAACATCTTCTTCATACCCACATTTGTTTTTATATTCAAGCAATAGACGAATGAATGACCGAATTTGTTACAGGAATTGCAGAAATCGGCCCATTTTTTTTCGGAGACGCTATGCTTACCGGGTTTGTCCCGTTCCGACGGCGTTGACTTTTAAAACAGGTTTAAAATTGTTGGCGATATACGTTTCCCAAACCGCTCCTTTTTTCTTGCCACCGTCTTCGTTTTTCCAAAAAAGACTGTAAATCAGTACGAAAATACAATTTCCGTTCGCCAGAAAATATAATTTACGGCCGGAAATTATAATTTCCAGCCGGAAATTATAATTTCCAGCCAGAAATTACAATTTACGGCCAGAAAATATAATTTACGGCCAGAAATTACAATTTCCAGCCAGAAATTACAATTTCCAGCCAGAAACTATAATTTCCAGCCAGAAATTATAATTTCTGGCCGCAAATTATATTTTCTGACGGGCAAGAATGGCTGTTTTTCCAAAAAAATGTTTTCTGTCAAAGTTCCATGAGGGCTTTTCGACGGATACCCTGCAGGCAGGTAAATCATTCAAACACGGAGTCACAGAGGAGACAGGGGAAAAATCTCCGTCTCCTCTGCGTCTCTGTGTTTTGAAGCTGTCCGAAAGCTGTTTTTTTGTACTTTTGCGTCTTTAACACGAATAAATAACGGATGGCACGTTTTGAAATCACTTTGCTGGGATGCGGTTCGGCGACGTTGACACTGCGACATGCGACGAGTTCGCAGGTGGTGGATTTGCGCGACAAACTGTACCTCATCGACTGCGGCGAGGGAACTCAGTTGCAGATGCGCCGGATGCATGTCCGCTTCAACCGGCTGAACCATATCTTTATTTCCCATCTTCATGGCGACCACTGTTTCGGTTTGCCGGGGCTGATTTCTACCTTAGGCATGTTGGGACGCAAGGGCGAACTGGTGATTCACGGGCCGCAGGCGCTGGAAGACTTTCTGCGTCCGATACTGGCGGTGTTCTGCAAGGAACTGCCCTATCCGGTCCGCCTGAACCTGATTGACCCCCGTCAACATGCAGTGGTGATGGAAGACCGTTCGCTGTGCGTCTACTCGATTCCGCTGAAACACCGTATCCCCACGTGCGGTTATCTCTTTGCCGAAAAGCCGTCCGACCCGCATTTGATACGTGAGATGACGGATTTCTACCGGATACCGGTGAAAGAGCTGGCCGGAATCAAGCAGGGTGCGGATTACGTGACGCCCGCCGGCGAGGTGATTCCGAACAGCCGCCTGACGCGCCCGTCCGACCCGCCGATGCGCTATGCCTATTGTTCGGATACGGCTTTTGCGCCGGAGATCGTGCCGTGGCTCGAAGGCTGCGACTGCCTGTATCATGAGGCGACCTTCGTCGAGGCGGATTTGCCGCGCGCAAAGCAAACGTTTCATTCCACCGCCCGCCAGGCGGCCGAGATTGCCCGGCGGGCACAGGTGAAGCAGTTAGTCATCGGCCATTACTCTGCCCGCTACGAAGACCTTGGGATATTACAAGCCGAGGCGGAAGCGGTGTTCCCCGGAACCATCGTCGGCGTAGAAGGAATGAAACTCTCCCCGGCCGGAAAAAATCAGGGCACGAAATGAACGCATCCAGAGAAGAACCGTTATGGGATGCGAAATAAATGACCTGTACTCATTTTCAACGCGGAGGCACAGAGGACACGGAGGACACCCTTAGTTTGCAAAAGGAAAAAGGCAATGTTAATTTCAGTCTCTCGTTGTAAGAGAGGAAGGAATTAACAGACCGGAGAGGTGAACTAAACGAAGGCTTAAACTTAAAGCTTATGCTCCGAAACAGACCTCATCCGGTCAGGCTGAAAATAC
>JAITAY010000377.1 GCA_031283915.1 Tannerella sp. | reverse complement strand
ACCTGCGTAACAGGAGTGAATGATTAGGGACGGGAAATATATAAAGTACCACCGAACCTCCGGCCATGCCGCCGCAGGGCTTTAGCCTCATTCTACCCTCATTGCCTCAGTTTTAACTGACGGAGATGGGCTGGCAAAAAAATCCTGATTTTTATTGTATTCCGGACAAATAGGATTCGTCATAGTTACCCCAATTCGCTAAAATTGCATTTGAACAATTCGTCCTCAGCCTATTATAACAGCATACTTTTTAAATCACCACCAAATTTTCGTCGCACAGCGTTTGGCAATTCGAAATTTTCGCGTAATTCCTGCGTATCGGCGCAGGACTGACACGCTCGGACATTGTGAGCGTGCTGGAAGCCGAAAAGCAGGTAATATGCGAGATGGTGGAGGAAGGCGACGCGGTGACCACCGAGCTGTTCAACGTCTTTCCGAGTATGTCGGGAGTATATGCAGGCGCCACCGACAGCTACGACCCCTCGCGCCACCATGTCAAGGTCAATCTGCACACGGGTACGGCGCTGCGGGATGCGGTCGCACGCATCAAACCTAAAAAAACGTCCGGCGGCATTGCCACCATCGCCATTCTGGCGGTGACGAACGTGAAGACCGGCAGCATCAACCACCTGATTACGCCCAACCGCAACCTGCGTATCACAGGTCAAAAGCTCAAGCTGGCAGGCGAACAGGCGGGCGTGTACTTCATCAACCAGATGGACGAATCGCGCACGCAGGTTGACCCCTCGGACATCGCGCTCAACCATCCGATCGAATTGCTTGTGGTCACTCCCGAACTGCCCCCGGGCACGTATAAACTGGAGGTGATCACGCAGTACAGCGGCACCGGTAAACTGCTGAAAACGCCGCATTCGGTCGTCTTCGACCGCATACTCACCGTCGAATAAAGCACATGCCGCAGCATGTACCGGGCAAACATAACCATGTTGGCCACCCCGAAGCCGTAGTTAATGGTTAATAATTAATGATTAGGGGACAGTGGTTAGGGATAGGAAATAAAGTGCAACAGAGGTTCCGCAGGGCTTTAGGAGCTGTCTGTAAATAAACCACCCATTTACGGGTCTGTTTTTCACCATACCTCATCCTGAAAATGCTTACATACCCCGGTATGCGTGCATTTTCAGTCGTTGGATGGCAAAAAACATCTCCCGTAAATTTGGATGATTTATTTACAGACAGCTCCTTAGCCCAATTCCCCTCACATTGCCGTCCGTTTTAACTGACGGGCAGGCTCACCCGATGCATTATGAACTAAAAAAAAGGACTGTCTGATTTTTTAGACAGCCCTTTTCAAAAAAGTAAAGGATAATTATCCGTTTATTTTTTTCATGTAAGCAATGAGATCCAATACCTTGGAAGAATATCCCCATTCGTTGTCATACCATGAAACCACTTTCACGAATTTATCCGTCAGGGCGATACCCGCTTTTGCGTCGAAGATGGAAGTGCGGGCGTCACCAATGAAATCGGACGATACCACATCCTCTTCCGTATACCCCAGGATCCCTTTCAGGTCACCTTCGGAAGCTTCTTTCATAGCGGTTTTAATTTCTTCGTAAGTGGCTGACTTGGCCAAGTTGACGGTCAGGTCTACCACCGAAACATCCAGCGTCGGAACACGGAATGACATCCCCGTCAGTTTGCCGTTCAACTGGGGAATCACTTTCCCTACGGCTTTGGCTGCACCCGTCGATGAAGGAATGATGTTGCCCGAAGCAGCGCGTCCGCCTCGCCAGTCTTTGACCGAAGGGCCATCGACCGTTTTCTGCGTAGCGGTGGTGGAGTGGATCGTTGACATCAGACCGTCGATGATTCCAAATTTGTCGTTCAACACTTTGGCAATCGGCGCCAGACAGTTGGTCGTACAAGAAGCGTTCGATACGAACTGAACGCCTTTTACATAAGCGTCGAGGTTGACGCCGCATACGAACATCGGGGTATCGTCTTTCGAGGGACCCGACATCACCACGTATTTGGCTCCTGCGTCGATGTGCCCCTGCGCCTTGTCCTTGGACAGGAACAGACCGGTCGATTCAACAACATATTCAGCGTCTATTTCACCCCATTTCAAATCCGCCGGATTCTTTTCAGCGGTTACACGGATTGCATTGCCGTTTACGACCAAACTCCCGTCCTTGACGTCAATCGTGCCTTCAAACTGACCGTGAATCGTGTCATATTTCAACATGTAAGCCATGTATTCCACACTGATCAGGTCGTTAATACCTACTACCTGAATGTCGTTCCGTCCCTGAGCGGCACGGAAAACCAAACGTCCAATACGGCCGAAACCGTTAATACCTACTTTAATCATTGTAATTTCCTTTAGTTAAAATATAATTTATCTCGTTTATTGTTTTGCTTCTCTCAAATGTTACAAGGGGTTACGCAAGTTACAGATACGCTTCCTTACACTCTCAACGCGCATTATGGAAAACAGACGGCATCTGCCCACCCCCGTCTTCCAAATTGGTCGCAAATTTAGCACGTTTTTTTTTAACAGGGAAATATTCGATGGAAAAATCGACGCTGTGCCAACATTAATTGTGTTTTGTGCCCGTATAAATCCGCCACATGCATCCGGCAAAGAGCATCAGACTGATTCCGGCGACAATGGAAAACCAGCCCAGATCGTCCGGGGCAAGCTCTTCGGCCAGGAATGGATTTTCCTGCAGCGAATCGTTCGACAGGGCGGCTACGGCTAATGCATTATTCAGGAAATGAGCAAAAATGGGTATCCAGATGTTTTTCGTCCAATACAGCAAATATCCCAGATAAGCCCCCAGC
Source organism: Tannerella sp. (assembly GCA_031283915.1). Taxonomy (GTDB): domain Bacteria; phylum Bacteroidota; class Bacteroidia; order Bacteroidales; family Tannerellaceae; genus Tannerella. The sequence goes on along the minus strand of JAITAY010000377.1, from coordinate 13,846 downwards.
AACATCCGCGGAAGGAATCCGTAAAACTGGCAATGAATGGCGCTAAAGATAACGGCAATCAGCCAAATCACCGTATGAGGATTCCAAATGGTTCTTCGTAGAATGGAAAACAGCGCACCGCGAAACAAAAATTCTTCCGTCAGCGCGGCAAAAAGCGCCATTACGACCAGATTCATCAGCAACGGGAATAGCCCTTTTTCAGCCGTCATTTTACTGAGCGCTTCGACAACAAGCTCTTCCATCTCCCTCATCCAAGCCTCCAGCGGTGCCATGGAATCCGGCAAATGAAGTTGCATATTCAAATAACTCGTCAGCGAGATAGCCGGCGAAATCAACAGCACCGTCAGTGTGACCCATCCCAGCATCCGGGCATCCGGCCAGCCGCGCAGATACAAAAAACCGCCCGGATGTTCGCTGCACAACCAGGCTGTAAACAAAGACGGTATCAGAATCATGAACACCGAAGACATCAGTTGCATGAGTTGCAATACCCAGACGGGTTCATCGCCTGGATACGTGCAAAATCCGCTGAAAATCAGCGAAACCAGACTGCCAAAAATCGTTCCGGCCAACAGGCACGCCATGAGAATGCCCAACTGAACAAATACGGAATGATTGGCAAAAAATCCTTTCATAACGATATTATACTAACCTAACTGCTCTATCCACTTTCTACCATGCTGCCCTTTATCTTCATGCATAAAAAATAACTTCTGCCAAAAACAAGCAGAAGTTATTAACGTTTCAAGCAGACGAAACATTACCTTTTCGGCAATGCTTGTTTCATCACCAGTAGACGACCTTCAAATTGCGTCTCGTGCAATCCGCCGATAGCCTTGTGCGCCTCATGGTCATTCGGCATTTCAGCAAAAGCGTAGCCTTTGGAACGACCGGTATCGCGGTCTTTAATCACTTTTATGGAACTGACGTCACCATATTCCTGCAATGCTTTTCTCAAATTGTCTTCCTCAACCCGATAGTTCAAATTACCAATATAAATGTTCATAAAATCAAGAAATTAAAAAAATAATACTGTTACTGTTTGAAAGCAAGAAAAAAACCAGAAGTTCGTAACAATGAAAAATAGATCGATCCAGTCGGAAATAAAAACAATTGTTAAGCACATTCGAAATATTATCACTCCTTTCAGGGCACAAAGAAACGGATTTAATTCCAATATCCAAGAATTTTCAGAAGAAAAATTATCATTTATTGCACATAATCTTTTCGTTTATATTTGCGAGATTGAAATTATCATTCTAATTTTGCCGGTTAAATTTCCGTTCCGGAAGGGAAGTAAAACTGATATGTAACATAAACCGTTAATAATGAATATTTCACATGTAAGTAATGATGCCACAAGCGGCATTATCAAATTAGAGATTGAGAAGAAAGACTACGAGGCGCAGGTGGATAAAAATTTACGCCAGTATCGTCAGAAGGCAGATATCCCCGGATTCCGCAGAGGAATGGTTCCGTTGGGGGTAATCAGGAAAATGTATGGCAAACACGTGTTGACAGATGTAATAAACAAACTTGTTTCGGACAGTCTGGTCGATTACATTGACGCTAACGGGCTAAAAGTGCTCGGTCAGCCCGTTCCGAACCGAGCAGACCAGAAACCGATTGATTTCGACACAGAAGAAAACTTTGAATTCTCTTTTGACATTGCTCTTTCACCGGTCATCTCCGTCCATCCCACCAAAGAGGATAAACTGACCCGTTATCAGGTGAATGTTGACGAAATAATGGTGGATAAGCAAATTGATACCTATTGCCGAAATTTCGGTTCGTATGACGACATCATAGATGAGGTAGAAGCCGAGGATTTAGTCAAGGGCACGCTGACCGAATGGGAAGATGGGCAGCCGAAAGAAGGCGGTATCCGGGTGGAAAACGCCGTGCTGATGCCACAATACATAAAAGAGGAGACGGAACGGGTGAAATTCATTGGCGCCAAACGGCATGATGAAATCATTTTCAACGTGAAAAACGCTTATCAGGACTCGACGGCCGAAATTGCATCCCTGTTGGAAATCGACAAGGAAGCGGCCGGAACCCTCACCAGTGATTTTTGTTTCAAGGTACAGGAAATCACGCGCTTCAAAGCAGCGGAGTTGAATCAGGAATTATTCGACAAATTATTCGGCGAAGGCGTTGTCAAGAGCGAAGAAGAATGCCGGGAACAAACAAAATTCATATTGAATGAACAACTCCAGCCGCAAAGCGACTACAAATTCTGGCTCGAAATACGCGCATTGCTCCTCAAAAAAGCCGAAGATATATCCTTTGCCGATGACATCCTGAAACGCTGGCTCATCTCGATTGACGAGAAAAATACGCCGGAAAAGGTAGAAGCTGAATATCCGGCCATGATAGAAAACATTAAGTTTCAGTTAATCAAAAGACAGCTTATGGAAAGCAATGGCTTGGACATTGAAGATAGTGATGTGAAAGCATATGCCTTGCAGATAGCCAAATCGCAGTATGCGCAACATGGCATATTTTCCGTACCGGAAGTCTTGCTGGAGCGACACGCGAAAAACCTCCTGGAAAAGAAGGATACAATGGAATATCTCGTAGAACACACGATGGAAAAGAAACTGGCTGCCTGGATTGAGGAAAAGACAGATGTCACTACGAAAGAGGTTTCCCTGGACGAATTTGAAAAATTATTCATCTGACTGATTTGTTCCTTTCGAAGATTTATTTATAACTTTGTTTCCCCAATGAACGGGGAGATATAGACTCTTCGTCCATTGAGGGAAAACATAAATTCAAAAAATATTATAACATTAATATGAATGATTTTGAGAAATATGCAACGAAGCATCTGGGAATGAACCATACGGCACTGGAAAGCTATATGAATATCACCAGCAACTGGATATCGCCGACGATCATCGAAGAACGTCAGTTGAATGTGGCGCAAATGGATGTATTTTCGCGGCTGATGATGGACCGTATCATTTTTCTGGGAACCCAGATTGATGATTATACAGCCAACGTGATTCAGGCGCAACTGCTTTATCTGGATTCAAGCGATCCGGGCAAGGACATTTCCATTTATATCAACTCGCCCGGCGGCTCCGTATATGCCGGATTAGGCATTTACGACACGATGCAATTCATTGGCAGTAAAGTGTCGACCATTTGTACGGGAATAGCCGCGTCGATGGCTTCCGTTCTGCTGGTAGCCGGAGAAAAGGGCAAGCGTTTCGGTCTGAAACATGCGCGGGTGATGATTCACCAGCCGCTGGGAGGGATGCAGGGACAGGCTTCCGATATGGAAATTACCGTGCGACAGATTCTAAAGGTAAAGGATGAACTGTACAGCATCATTTCCTTGCACTCCGGAAAACCACACGAGCAAATTGAAAAAGACAGTGACCGCGATTATTGGATGAGTTCGGAGGAAGCTAAGGAATACGGAATGATTGACGAAGTAATGATACGGAAATAAGGCAAGTATATGGCGAAAACAGAAGAAATATGTACTTTCTGCGGAAAAAACCGGCGTAATGTCAATCTTTTGATTACCGGACTTTTCGGCGCTATCTGCGACAATTGCGTCCGGCAGGCGTATGGCATCGTCAACGAAAACCAGCCTAAAAGCGGACATGCATCCCTGTTGAACAAGCAAGAATTGCCGAAACCCAAAGACATCAAGGCTTTTTTAGACCAGTATGTGATTGGTCAGGACGAGGCAAAACGTTATTTGGCGGTTTCGGTCTACAATCATTACAAACGGCTGATGCAGCGAGTGACGAAAGAAGACGTGGAGATTGAAAAATCCAACATCATCATGGTCGGCGCCACCGGTACGGGAAAAACATTGCTGGCGCGTACGATTGCAAAAAAACTGCATGTGCCGTTCAGCATTGTTGATGCTACCGTATTGACGGAAGCCGGTTACGTGGGCGAGGACATTGAGAGCATTCTGACCCGCCTTTTGCAAGCAGCCGACTACGATGTGGAAGCCGCGCAACGGGGCATCGTTTTTATCGACGAAATCGACAAGATTGCCCGCAAGGGCGACAATCCTTCCATTACGCGCGACGTGAGCGGAGAAGGCGTTCAGCAGGGATTGCTGAAGCTGCTGGAAGGTGCGATTGTGAACGTACCACCCCAGGGCGGACGCAAACATCCCGAACAGCGGATGATTCCGGTAGATACGCGCAACATCCTGTTTGTCTGTGGCGGCGCGTTTGACGGGATCGAAAAGAAAATTGCTCAACGGCTGAATACCCGTGTAGTCGGCTACGTTGCCAGCAAAGACACAACAGCGGTTGACCGCGAAAATTTGTTGCAGTACATTACGCCTGCCGACCTGAAAGCCTTTGGTATGATTCCCGAAATCATCGGTCGCCTGCCAATCCTGACCTATTTGAAACCATTAGACCGTTCGGCGCTTCGTGCAATATTGACGGAACCTAAAAATTCCATCATTAAACAATACATCAAACTGTTCGAGATGGACCAAATCGAACTGGCTTTTGATGAAGAAGTATATGAATATGTCGTAGATAAAGCCATTGACCTGAAACTGGGTGCACGCGGACTTCGTTCGATTGTGGAAACCATCATGATGGATGCCATGTACCAAATGCCGTCGGACAGTGCGAAAACCTTGACCGTCACATTGGATTATGCAAAAGAGAAGCTGGAGGAAACCGATGTAAATCGGTTACAGATAGCATGACAGTAAATAAGGAGTATGGTTGAACTATGAAACAGGATATAACGGAAGCCCTGAAATTTCATTTTGGATTTGATAAATTTAAAGGAAATCAGAAAGCAATTGTAGAAAACGTACTTGCGGGAAAAGATACGCTTGTGTTGATGCCGACCGGAGGCGGAAAATCGCTTTGTTATCAGTTACCTTCGTTGATAATGGAGGGTACAGCATTGGTGATTTCACCCTTGATCGCACTGATGAAGAACCAGGTCGATTCCATGCGCAACTTCAGCGAAGAAGACGGCGTAGCTCATTTCATCAACTCGTCGCTCAACAGAGCGGCTATCGACTCGGTTAAACAGGACATTCTTTCCGGTCGCACGAAATTGCTGTACGTTGCGCCCGAATCGTTGACGAAAGAAGAAAACATTGGATTTCTGCGGCAAGTGAAGATTTCATTTTATGCAGTGGATGAAGCGCACTGTATCTCGGAATGGGGGCATGATTTCCGGCCTGAATATCGCCGTATCCGACCGCTTATCAACGAGATTGGGAAACAGCCGGTGATTGCGCTGACGGCTACTGCCACCCCCAAGGTGCAACATGATATTCAAAAAAACCTGGGGATGATGAACGCGACGGTTTTTAAATCGTCTTTCAACCGTTCAAATCTCTACTACGAAGTCCGTTCGAAAGGAAACGACATCGACCGCGAAATCATTAAGTACATTAAAAATCATGAAGGCAAATCAGGCATTATCTACTGTTTGAGCCGCAAGAAAGTAGAAGAGTTTACCGGCATTCTGTGCGCCAACGGCATCAAAGCGCTGCCCTACCACGCCGGAATGGATTCGCAAATGCGTTCGAACAATCAGGATGCCTTTCTGATGGAGGAGACGGACGTTATCGTGGCTACGATTGCCTTCGGAATGGGAATCGACAAGCCAGACGTACGTTACGTCATCCACTACGATATCCCCAAAAGCCTCGAAGGATACTATCAGGAAACCGGACGCGCCGGACGCGACGGAGGCGAAGGAAAATGCATCGCCTTTTATGCCAACAAAGACTTGCAAAAATTAGAGAAATTCCTGCAGGGCAAACCGGTGGTCGAACAGGAAATCGGCAAACAACTGTTGCTTGAAACGGCCGCCTATGCCGAAACGGCCGTCTGCCGCCGGAAGGTGTTGCTCCACTATTTCGGAGAGGAATATGCGGAAGACAATTGTGGAAGTTGCGACAACTGTTTGAATCCGAAGATACTGTTTGAAGCAAAAGACTTATTGCTTACAGTACTGGAATCCATTGAAGCCCTGAAAGAAAAATACAGGACCGATTATATGGTCAACTTGTTGATGGGATATGAAACGTCGGAAATCGTCTCTTACAAACACAACGAACTGGAGTTTTTCGGTGTCGGTCAGGAAGAAGACGAAAAAACGTGGAACGCCGTGATTCGTCAGGCGCAGATTGCCGGTTATCTGGCTAAGGATATTGAAAATTATGGTTTATTGAAAATTACCGCCAATGGAAAAATGTTTATGAAAAAGCCTGTTTCCTTCAAAATAGTCAAAGACAATGAGTTTGACGAAGACGAAAGTAATGAAACGCCGTTACGGGGTGGCGGTTCGTGCGCAGTAGACCCGGCCTTGTATTCCATCATGAAGGATTTGCGCAAGAAACTTTCTAAACAATTGGAAGTGCCGCCATTCGTTATCTTCCAGGACCCTTCGCTTGAAGCAATGGCTACGACCTATCCCGTCACACTGGATGATTTACAGAATATTCCGGGTGTCGGTGCCGGCAAAGCCAAACGCTATGGCTCCGAATTTATAGCGATTATCAAAAAATATGTGGAAGAGAACGAAATCGAACGGCCGGAAGACATGCGTGTTCGTACCGTAGCCAACAAGTCTAAACTCAAGGTATGGATTGTGCAGAGCATTGACCGCAAGATTGCGCTGGACGACATCGCCATCTCCAAAGGGCTGGAATTTGACGAGTTACTGGATGAAATTGAAGCGATTGTCTATTCGGGGACGCGAATAAACATCGACTATTTCATCAATGAAGCCATGGATGAAGACCACATTCAAGATATCTATGCCTATTTCAAAGAGTCGGAAACCGATAGGCTGGAAGAAGCCATCAAGGAATTGGGGAGCGATTATACGGAAGAAGAGATTCGTTTGATACGTATTAAATTTCTATCCGAACTGGCCAATTGATTTTTTTGAAGCCAGCGCATAATAAAAGTTTTATTTTTGAGTTATACCTTATGACAAAGGAATAAACATGTATTATTATATAATGAAAAAACTGATGATGAAAAAGATTTTTGTATTCGTAATTTTAGGACTGAATTTTTATTTTGCATATTCAAAAGAGGATGATCCTGTGGTAATGACGGTTGCAGGAAAAGATATTCCGCTTTCGGAGTTTCTTTTTCTCGCCCAAAAGGACAGCAGTGTAGATTTGCTGGACAAAAAATCATTAGAGGACTATGTAACCTTGTTTAAAAATTTCAAACTGAAAGTAGCGGAAGCTGAATCTTTAGAAATGGATAAAACCTACGCGTTTGAAGACGAACTCAATAACTATCAGACACAATTGAAAGCCAGTTACCTTTCCGACAAGGAAGGGGAAGCCCGGGTGCTCAACGAAGTATATGAGAGAAACAACGAGATTGTCTCCGTCAGTCACATCCTGTTTCCCTTGCCGGCTCAGAGCCTCTCGAAAGATACGCTGGCCGGCTATAACAGAGCGTATGAGGTTTACAAGCGAATCGCGAACGGGGAAAACTTTGACACCGTCGGCCAGTCGCTGGCGGCGGAAGAAAAATCAGGTGTGGCCTATGAGACGATCGACTATCTGTATCCGTTGAAGGCGTATAAGGCATTCGAAGACGCAGCTTATTCCTTGCCGGTCGGCGTCGTTTCCACGCCGGTACGCACGGCCTTCGGATTCCATCTGATACGGGTCAACAAGCGGATTCCGAATCCCGGAAAAATACAGGTCGCCCATATCCTGATTGCAGAGCCACCGGAAAGCGCCGGTCCCAAAGACATGCTCGAAAAGATGTTCATGGACAAAGTGAACGAAGTCTATGAAAAGGCAAAGAAGGGAGAAGATTTTGCCGAACTGGTACGTACCTATTCGGTTGACGACAAAACAAATGCGAAGGATGGCGTTTTACCCTATTTCGGTCTGGGCGAAATGGTCAGACCCTTTGAACAGGCTGCATTTGCCCTGAAGACCCCGGGCGAAATATCCGAACCGGTTCGTACCCGTCTGGGTTATCATATCATCAAGCTTCTGAACCGGAAAGAGCGCGTGCCGTTTGAAGAAATGGAACGCGGGATGTACATGATCATGAAGCAGGGAGAACGCAATTTCGACTTGTATAAAAGCTTTGAGGAACGTCAGAAAGCTAAATTCGGTTATGTCCTCAATCAGGACGCTTATGACGACCTGCAACACCTCTGCGACAAGTATTTCCCGACCGACACAGCTTTTTACAACGAGGCGCGCAAGATGACGAAAACGCTCATGTACATGGACATGACGGATTTTCCGCAGTATGAATTTGCCGAATACCTCAGGCTTTATCCGTTTTCGACCAAAACCTATTCCGGTGATTTCCTGAACGAAGTCTATCGACTGTTTGTCCGCGACATTGTCACCGAACTGGAAAAGAGAACGCTGAACGAGCGGCATCCTGAATATGATCAGTTGGTAAAGGAATATCACGATGGCATCCTGTTGTTCGAGATAAGCAATCAACGGGTGTGGAACAAACCATTGGAGGAACAGGCAGCATTGGAAGCAGCCTGGATCAAGGAACTGAATGAAAAGTTTCCGGTTGAAATCAACTGGAAAGTGTTGAAGAACCTAAAGAAATTCATCCGGAAAACTCCCAGGAAATAAATCAGCCCGGAGATGACGCGAACCATCGTTTTCTTCCTTGCCGTGTGTTTACTACATGCCTGTCGCCCCCCGGAAACCGTCAATTCAGACGAGGTAGTCAAAGTGGGCGGACAGGCATTGACCCGAAATGAGGTGGAGCATTTCATACCGGACGGGACACCATACGCAGACAGCCTGTTGATGGCCGAGAATTATGTAACCAAGTGGGTGAAAGATTTGTTGATGTATGAAGCAGCCAAACGGAATATCGGCAGTGGAGATGCGGACATTGACCGTCTGGTAGAAGAATACCGGCGTTCCCTGATTACACATCGCTATCAGGAAAACCTGATCCGTACCAAACTGGCCTCCGAGATTCCGGAAGACGAGAAGCAAACTTTTTATCGGGAGAATCCGAAAAAGTTCATTTTAAGCAACGATGTGATTAAAGGACTGTTTTTAATAGCTCCGATTGATGCGCCCGGGCTGGAGGACATTCGGAAAAAATATCACAGGAATGAGTTAAGTGTGGTGGAAGACATAGAAAAATTCAGCATTCAGAATGCCGTCATGTACGAGTATTTTTACGACCGGTGGGTCGATTTTGACGAAATACGGGGCAAGATACCAATTCATATTCCGAACGCGTCGCAGTATCTGAAAACGAAACAGTTCATCGAAGTGTCGGACAGTTTGTATTGTTATCTGCTCAATATTTCCGAGTACGTGCTTTCCGGAAATGTAGCGCCTTATGAATATGCCGCCCCACAGATTCAGGAATTGGTGATAAACAGGAAAAAGATTGAATTTCTGAAAAAGACGGAAGACGAATTATATCGGGATGCTGTCCGGAAAGGGCAGGTTGTTTTTTTATACAAATCAGAAAACTAACGCAGAAACAAGATGAAACGAGCAGGAATATTTATTTTATTATTAGTCTGTAACCTGGGCTTTGCGAAGGGACAGGATAATGTGATTGACGAAATTGTATGGATTGTCGGTGACGAAGCCATTCTGCGTTCGGACGTAGAGTCGCAACGCTTGCTGATGCAAAGTCAGAGGATGCGGCTCGACGGCGACCCGTATTGTTTCATCCCGGAACAGATTGCTATCCAGAAACTCTACCTGAACCAGGCCAAACTCGACAGCGTAGACGTGGAAGAAGGGCAGATCATCCGCATGGTAGACCAGTATATCAACGCCGACATCAACCGTATCGGTTCACGGGAAAAGCTGGAAGAATATTTCAACATGAAATTGTCTCAAATCAAGGACATACGTAAAACGATGATACGCGAACAGCAGATCGTGCAGAAAATGCAGCAACAGTTGGTCGGCGACGTCAAACTCACGCCCTCGGAAGTACGCGGTTATTTCCGGAACATTTCCCAAGACAGTCTGCCCATGATTCCGGCCACAGTCGAAGTACAGATCATCACCCTGGAGCCGAAGATTCCTCTGGAAGAAATCGACGCCATCAAGGAACGGTTGAGAGACTTTACCGAACAGGTACATAGCGGCAAAAGAGAGTTTTCGACGCTGGCGATCATGTATTCTGAAGACCCCGGATCGGCGCCTCGCGGCGGAGACATGGGATTCATGAGCAAGGGAAACCTGTTGCCTGAATTTGCCAATGTAGCCTTCAATCTGACCGACCCGAAGCGGGTTTCCAATATTGTGGAGACGGAATACGGATTTCATATCATCCAATTGATCGAAAAACGTGGCGACCGCATCAACTGTCGCCATATTCTGTTGCGGCCGAGGGTATCGGACAATGAACTCAATGAAGCGGCCACCCGGATGGATTCGCTGTATGCAGACATTGTCGGGAATAAACTCACGTTTGAAGAAGCGGCCACCTACCTATCCTACGACAAGGACACGCGCAACAACAAAGGATTGATGGTCAATCAGCGATATGAAAGCGATCATGCCGGAACACCCAAATTCGAAATGGAAGAATTGCCGCAGGAAATAGGGAAAGTAGTTGACGGGATGCAGGTCGGCGAAATATCCAAACCCTTCCGGATGGTGACCGACAAGCAGAAAGAAGTGATTGCCCTTGTCAAGCTGCGTGCCCGGACGCTAAGTCACAAAGCCAATTTGGCTGACGACTATCAGGCGCTCAAATCACTGGTTGAAGAACGGAAAAAGGATGATTTGCTGAACCAGTGGGTAGAGAAAAAGCTGAAGACAACCTATGTCCGTATTGCGGAAGGCTGGCGCAATTGCGATTTCCAGTATGCCGGCTGGGTCAGGGACGTTCCGGAAAACCTTCCCGGTAGGGAATGGACGCCCACCGTCACGGAAGACCGGAAAGAAAAAAAACGTGCGGAAAAAGAAGAACGGAAAAGACAAAAGGACAAACAACGCAAGGCGCCCAGGCAAAACAGACAGGGCAAGGCCGGCGGAACAGCCCCCTTCCTTTAACGCGCTCCTTCCATGTTACCCCCGTCCGCTTTTCGCCGTCCGTCTTTCGTAGTCGCCGCGATGTTCCTGTGCCTGAGCGCCGCCCTCCCGCAGCAGGCGGACAGCCTCACCACCAAAATCTACCTGGAATATGCGGACGAGCAGACGTATGACCAGGAACTCAACCCGGACAGACAGGTACTTATCGGAAATGTCTGTTTCCGGCACGACAGTGCATTCATGTATTGCGACAGTGCATATTACTATGAGCAAAGCAGTTCGCTCGAAGCCTTCGGCAGGGTCTGCATGGAACAGGGCGACACGCTGGATATTCATGGAGACTACCTCTTTTACGACGGTCACACGCAAATAGCCCGAATACGGAGGAACGTTGTGATGAGGAACATCCAGTCCGACAGCGCTGTCGTCACGCTTTTTACCGACAGCCTGAACTACGACCGGACGGTGGATATCGGATATTATTTCGAAGGCGGGGTGATTGTGGACGCAGAAAACAAATTGTATTCCATCTACGGACAGTATTCGCCGGGAAAGGAACTGGCCGTTTTCAACGACAGTGTTCGCCTCGAAAGCCCGGAGTTCACGCTCTATTCGGATACGCTGCACTATCTGACCGACACGAAAGTCGCCATCATCCTGGGTCCTTCCGTAATTGTTTCGGACAGCGGCACCATTCATACTTCCAGAGGCTGGTACAACACGGCGGAAAATACTTCCCTGTTGCTGGATCGTTCAACGGTGGTGTCGGGGGACAGGTTCCTGACCGGCGATTCCATTGCCTATAACCGCGAAACCGGGTTCGGCGAGGCTTTCGGCAACATCTTCCTGCAGGATACGCTCAACCGCATCATTCTGGAAGGACAGTACGGGCAATACAGCGAAAAGACGGAATACGCCTACGTGACCGACAGCGCCCGCTGCATGGAATATTCGCAGGGCGATACCCTTTACATCCGCGCCGACATGTTCGAGATGATTTCCCTCGACTCGACCGTTCGCGAACTCAGAGCTTATCACGGAGTCCGTTTCTATCGCACGGACATACAGGGCGTTTGCGACTCGATGCGGTTCAACATGAAAGATTCCATCCTGAACATGTATACCGATCCGGTACTCTGGAATGAAGCCTACCAGCTCACCGGAGACACCATCAAGGTTTTCATGAAGGACAGTACGGTCGATTACGTACACGTCATTCAATCGGCCTTTGCCATTCAGGAACTGGACTCCTCCGCCTATAACCAGTTAAAGGGAAACGATCTGAAAGCTTGGATGGAAGGTCGTGCCGTGCACCTGATCGACATGGAAGGCAGTGTAGAAACGATTTATTATCCGGTTCACGACGACGGTTTGCTGTGGGAAATGAACGAAACGAAAAGCAGCTATCTGCGGATGTGGATAAAAGACAACCAACTGGAAAAGTTGAAACTCTGGCCGCAGTCGGAAGGGAAGGCGACCCCTTTGCCCGACCTGTTACCGGAACAGAAAAAACTGAAGGGATTTTACTGGTACGATTACCTGCGCCCCAGAGACAAAGACGATATTTACCGCCCGACCAAACGCAAAACGGAAGACATTCCACCCAAAAGATCAAACGTATTTCAACGCGGGGAATAGACAATCAAATAATGATAAATGATGAAACCCGTTATCCGGCGGCGGTTCGCACGGGCTTTACCGAATAGCTGTATCCGGCGGTGATGCAGGCGCAGCAGATAACAAAAGCGGAAGCCGGGGCCGTCGACGTGAAAACTTTGTACTCTCTGAAAACCACGGAGGCACAGAGTACACGGAGATTTTTTCCTCCGTGTGCTCCGTGTCCTCTGTATCTCCGTCATTTTGAATGACGGACATGTTGGGATTATTTATTTTTCTTCCCTGAAAAACTACTTGACAACGCCGCCCGAAATCCAGTGATTCCGATAATAAGGTTCGTCCAGGCTGCTGATGGTCACTCCGCGCGACGTGCTGGCATGGACGAATTTCCGGTCTTTCAAATAAATCCCCACATGAGAGGGGAGTTTGGAATTTCGATTGGTACGGAAAAATACCAGATCACCCTCGCGAAGTTTCGCCGGATTCTTGACCGTCCGGCAATTGAGCTGCCACATGGCTGCCGACGAACGCGCCAGTTCTTTTCCGTAGATTTGCTTATAGATGACGGAAACAAAACCGGAACAGTCTGTACCTTTTCGTGAACTTTGTCCCGCCCGGTAAGGTGTACCGATCCATTTGGCAAGCATATCATACAGTTTCAAATTGTCTTCCGGCGTCACCCGCATATTCAGTTTGGAGGCAAGCCTCCCCGCCCGTTCGGATACGACAGCCGTGTGCCGGCGCGTCACACATGAAAAACAGATGCCCGTCATCAAAAAAGAAATAGCCACAAACGTATTCAGTCGTCTCATTACTTAAATAATTTCATTCAGCAGAGCAAAGATAAAAGTATATTTTGAAATGACAGACAGACAGACTGCCGGTTGAGTCACAAACCGGCTGTAATTTCGACGGTGGAAACTTCCGCAAGCATTTTTCGTCCCGGCGACTTTCTGGATGAAATTCTTCAAGCATTTTTCGGCCCGGAAGTTCCCTGACGAAAACTTCCACAGGCAATTTTCATCCCGGTGACTTTTTGGCTGAAACTCCGTCTATGTGGCAATTTATACTGCACGCGGTATAGTTTTGTGCATAAAGGGGTAGTTAGTAGTAAGTAGTTAGTAGTCCCCCAATAAAAGCATACAGCCCACTCCAAATAACGGGATCAAAAAGCCCTTCATTACACAAAATAGAATGGATGGATATAAGGTTTTTGCAATATTGTTACACAGG
>JAITAY010000325.1 GCA_031283915.1 Tannerella sp. | reverse complement strand
GTTAATTTCGGCTGGTCGCTGTTCATCAGCCACCTGACCTTCTTCGCCTACCTGTTTACCGTTGGGCGCAAAAACGGAAAGCGGAAAATACCGGTACGCCTTGCCAATGCGTTTGTCATCATCCTGTTTGGCATCCCCGGACTTATTGCAAGTTTAATCATTAAATAAATACAATCATGAAAAAAAATCTTTTATTGTGCCTTCTGATTTTTGCGCTGGCAGCTTGTAACAACAGCGGACAAAAAGGTAAAACCACGGCAAAAGCCGATACGGAAACGCTTGCATCCACAGCGCCCGTTTTTACAATCGACAGCCTTTTGGCGCAGGCGGAGCAGTTTGTGGGCAAGCCGGTGCGGGTGGCCGGCCATGTGACCCACACCTGTAAACATTCGGGACGCAGGTGTTTTATCGTTAACGACAGCAAAGACCTTTCGATACGGGTGGAGGCCAAAGGGAAAATCGGCGGCTTCAACCGCGAGCTGATCGGCTCTACCATAGATGTGGAAGGCATATTGCGTGAACGGCGCTACTCCACCGACGATATTGATAACCTGCAAAAGGCGATAGACGAAAAACGGGTGAAAAACGACGGCTCGGAAGAGTTATGTAATGCCGAAACCGCCAACGTGAGAAGGATGCGCAACTGGATGAAGGAACGCGGAAAAGATTACTACGCCACGTACTACATCGACGGGCAGGACTACCGGGAAGTGGGAGAATAGACAAATGGGGAAGTAAGCGATAGCTATTCAGTATTTAATTTTAAATAATTCGTCTTCGACAACGCTGGCGTCACCGTATCCGGGAATCCGGAAATAAGTGACAATTCCTTCGGGGTCGGCAAATTCGGTTAATTTCAGTTCGAGATCATGCTTTCCCGAATTGTAGCCGAACCCGGGTTCCCATGCTTTGACGATGCAGGCTGTTCCGTTTGCCCTAACGGTGGAATCTGCCGACAGAGACAGCGCCGCGAGGTCTAAAGTGATTTTTCCCAATCCCTGAACATTCATATTCCATTGAGGGTCCATTTCTGGATTGGCGGAACGGCTCAGGCTGTACACCAGCGGTCCCCGCATCACCGCTACCCTGCCCGACTGCCGTTTCCGTCCGGCAACCAGACGAAACTCCATCGGAATGTCGAGTTCCACACGGTCGCCGGTTTTCCATGTACGGTTAATCATGAAAAATTCGCCCGCGGTTATTTTTCCGTCCGCTGGTTTGCCGTTCACCCTGACGGAAGCATTTTTTGCGTATCCGGGTATCCGCAATGCCAGCGGAAAGGCGCGTGATTTGCTGAGTTTCAGATTGACCGTAACCGCTCCTGAATTGGGATAATCCGTTATCTGTTCGATATCCGCCGTTGTTCCGTCATCGAAAGCGGTATGCGCCGATGAAGCAGTATAAAGATTGACTGCAATTCCGCCTTCGGGTTTCATGTAATAAATCATCAGCGGAAGTTCCGCTACAATCCGCCTGAAATTGTTCGGGCAGCAGTAAGCGTCCGTATGAAAATATTTTCGTTCGCCCTCAAACGGAGTGTAATACCGTATCCGGCGACCGTCGGGCGATTGTGCGGCAAACAGCGCATTGTAGAGCGAGCGTTCCATCAGGTCGCCATAGCACGACAGTCCGTTCAGGCGCAGTAAATTATCATAAATACGAATCATGTATGCCGTTGCGCATGTTTCGGCATGGTCGCTTTCGCCGTCTTGGTCATCTGCCCAGTTTTCTTCCTGTCCGGCTCCTCCTATGACCGACAGTCCGTCGCGGGCGGTCAGGAAATCCATTGCGTCCGAAGTAGCCCGAGCCAAACGCTCGTCGGCAGTCATCCGGTAGCGGTCAAGCTGCGCTTCGTTCACCGCCATGTAGGCAAAAATATGCCCGAACATTTTTGGCGTCCTGCCTTTTTCGATACCGGGCGCCCATGTAAGCGGCTTTTTGTTTTCGCCAAACTCGCGGAAACGTTCCTCGCCCGTGAGCTGATACAGCGACAGCATAGCCTTGTCTATCCCCAGAAGGAAAAAATCGGAGAAATCTTCGGGACGTTCCGGCCACCGTGCGAGAATGTAATCGGCGGTTTTTACGGCTGCATCCAGCGAACGTTTCTGTCCCGAGAAAGTATAGTCCGAGACTAATCCCGTGATGATGTAAACCATTTCGTGAATGTCCCAAGCCTGCCATAGGCGGCGTCCTTCGGCAAAAAAACCGACATATCCGTCGTCCTGCTGATTATCGAGCAAACGGTCAACAATCCGGTTTTTAATTGCGACGATTTCCGGATCGGATGAATAGGCGGCAAACCTCACGACTGCATCTAAAAGCATGCCCGCACCGATAAATCCGTCACTGGCTTTTTTTGTACGGAAAGGATTTAAAAAAATGTTTTCCACATCAATCTTTTTCAAATGACCGTTTATTGTCAAATCAATGCGCCTGCCTATCTCGCCAGCTACTTTAACTGTGCCGTAAGGCAGATGTTCCCACCGGTCGTGTATGCAGTTAAACGGGTCAACGGAACCGGAAGCACATCGCTGTTTTGTCTGCCTGCCTCCGCAGGAGCACATCAGCAAACACAATAAAAAAGAAATAAAACGGTTCATTTCTGTAGGCTATTACTATTTTCAACTTTCAACTATATCGCCTTATTACACAATCGTCACCTCGATGCCACGGCTTTCCAGCGCGTTTACGTAGCTCTCGCTCACCTTGTCGTCGGTAATAACCTGATGCACCTTGTCGAATGAACAGATGCGCCCGAAGCCGCGCCGCCCGAATTTCGACGAGTCGGCAAGCACAATGGTGCGTTGCGCCGCCGCAATCATGTATTGGTTTACATTCGCTTCCATCAAGTTGCTGGTGGTGCAGCCGTATTCCATGTCCATGCCGTCCACGCCGAGGAATAATTT
>JAITAY010000282.1 GCA_031283915.1 Tannerella sp. | reverse complement strand
TAAAATAACGGGATTAAAAAGCCCTTCAGTAGCAAGTAATTGATTTTAGTCGGGATGACAGGATTTGAACCTGCGACCACACGCCCCCCAGACGCGTACTCTACCGAGCTGAGCTACATCCCGTTTTTATTTTCAGCGGTGCAAAGGTATAAAAATTAATTGCTAATGTACAGTTCCGTGCCGGATTTTTTTACTACAGGGAGGTTTCCCGATAGAAGTCAAGCGCTTCTAAGACGGTCTCCTTCCTGGCGGTGCAGTTGATGCGAACCTCGCCGATACCGGCCAGCAGGGCAAAGAGGATTTGTCCGTTTTCATTTTTCTTGTCGTGCATCATCCGTTCGTAAAGCGTTTCGTAGTCGTCACAGTCGAAAACGAACGGGGGGTAATATTCCCTGATAAACTGGATGGTCTGGCGCATCGTATCCGCAGGAAAGCCGCAGCATTTGTGCGAAAGATACAGCTCACAGACCAGACCGGCGGCCACGGCGTGACCGTGCGCGACGGGGCGCTGCCGCTCGAACGACAGACTCTCGAATGCGTGGCCGATGGTATGCCCCAGATTGAGCGCCTTGCGGAGGCCGTGTTCCTTCGGGTCTTCCGCGACGATACGTTCCTTCACGGCTACCGAGGCTGCCACCAGCCGGCTGAGCGCGTCGATATCGAGTGGCTCGGCGCAGGGTTCAAAGGTGATCACATTGCGCCAGTGTTCGACCGAACCGAGCAACCCGTGCTTAAGCATTTCGGCATAGCCGGAGAGAAGGTTGTCGCGGTCGAGCGTACGCAGGAACGCGCAGTCTGTCAGGACGGCGTCGGGCAGATGGAAAGCGCCGATTTCGTTTTTCAGGCCGCAGAAGTTGATGCCGGTCTTACCGCCCGTGGCAGCATCGACAGCCGCCATCAAGGTAGTCGGAAGGTTGAGCGTACGGATGCCGCGCTTGAAGGTAGCCCCGGCAAAACCGCCCAGGTCGCTCACCATTCCTCCGCCCAGATTGATCAGCAGGGAATGGCGCGACGCTCCCCCGCGCACGAGAATCTCCCATATCCGAACCACTTGCGACAAATCCTTGTGCATGTCGCCGGCTTCAATAGTAATCAAGTGCGCTTCCCGCAGTGCAGGAATTTCACGTATGCGCGGATAGCACATCTCCTGCGTATGAACGTCCGTAAGAACAAATACCCGGTCATGCCCCGAAGCTGCCAGGAATGTCTGCAATTCGGCTGCCAGGTCCTGGACAATCCGTATGTTCTGCTTCACCATCGGAATCTTTTCTTTTATATTACCTGATTCTATTTCAGCCCGGCCATTTCCAGCACCGTTTCCATAGCCCTGTTCAGTCCGTCCGGACGTTGGCCGCCGGCTGTGGCGAAATGCGGTTGGCCGCCGCCGCCACCCTGTATGTATCCGGCCGCTGCTTTCACTAACTCAGACGCATTCAGTCCGCCGGCCACCAACTCTTCGCTAAGCATAACCATCAGCAGGCATTTCCCGCGGTCTTTGATACCGGCCACAAAACAAATCTTCCCCTGAATCTCGCCTTTCACCTGAAAGGCCAGGTCTTTGAGCATATCTATATTTCCTTCACCGCAGTAACGAATCACTTTTACGCCGTTACGATCTTCGGCTTTCTCCAGCAACTTTGCCTTCAGCAGTGTCGTTTTTTCCTTCATGTAGACGGTCAACTGCTTTTTCAGTTCGGCATTTTCTTCTACGGCCTTGCGGATGGTCTGTGCCAGATTGGGGACATGATTCATCAGCGCATGTAACTCGCGGATGGTGTCCTGCAAGCTGTACAGATAATTCTCGGCGCCCTCGGCCGTAACGGCTTCGATACGCCGTATGCCGGCGGCAATTGAGCTTTCATTCACGATACAGAGCAAACCGATTTGTCCGGTCGAAGGGATGTGCGTCCCACCACACAACTCTACGGAGGAACCAAACTTGATTACCCGCACCTCGTCGCCGTATTTCTCGCCGAACAGCGCCATCGCACCCATTTCACGGGCACGGGCAATCGGGATGCCGCGGTACTCGTCAATCGGCATGTTGACACGGATGCGTTCGTTGACCAGGCGTTCGACCTGCCGCAGTTCTTCGTTTGTCACTTTCCGGAAGTGGGAGAAGTCAAAGCGCAGGATGTCGGGCGAAACGTACGATCCTTTCTGCTCGACGTGCGTACCCAGCACCTCGCGCAAAGCTTCGTGCAACAGGTGGGTACCCGTGTGGTTACACTCGCAGCGGATGCGCTTGCGAATATCGACCTGCGCCGTGAACGACGCCGTCACATCGTTCGGCAGGTGTTCGGTCAGGTGCACCGGCAAGTTGTTTTCCCGTTTGGTGTCGAGGATATTGATTACTCCGCTCTCCGACACCAGCCGGCCACAGTCGCCTACCTGTCCGCCCATCTCTGCATAGAACGGCGTCTTGTCCAGCACAAGCTGGTAGAGTTCCCGGTTCTTCTGCCTGATTTTACGGTAACGCAGAATCTCTGCGTCACACTCGAACACGTCGTAACCGACAAATTGCGTTTCTCCCTTTTTTAGCACTGTCCAGTCGCCTGTCTCTACGGCGGCTGCATTCCGGGCACGTTCTTTCTGTTTCTGCATCTCCCGCTGAAATTCGTCCAAGTTGACCTCCATGCCGTTCTCGCGCAGGATAAGCTCCGTCAAATCCAGTGGAAAACCATAGGTGTCATACAGCGTAAATGCGTCTACACCGCTCAGGATACGGTTCCCGGCGGCACGCGCTTCTTCCGTTTTCCTGTCCAGCAGGCGAATACCCGTCTCAAGCGTGTGCAGGAATGAGTCTTCCTCTTCCTTCATCACCTTGCCGATTAACGTCTGCTGTGCAATCAGTTCAGGATAGGCGTCGCCCATGGTCTCAATCAGTGTCGGCAGGAATTTGTACATAAACGCCTCCCGGAAGCCGAGGAACGTATAGCCGTAACGCACGGCACGACGGAGGATGCGGCGAATCACGTAGCCGGCTTTGGCATTGGACGGCAACTGTCCGTCGGTAATGGAGAAGGCAATGGTGCGGATATGATCGGCAATGACGCGCATGGCGACGTCCTTCTGTCTGTCTGTGCCGCAGGGAACACCGGCTACCCGTGCGATGGCCTGAATAAGAGGCTGGAAGACGTCGGTATCGTAGTTCGACGTTTTCCCCTGCAATGCCATACACAGGCGCTCGAAGCCCATCCCGGTATCAATCACGTGTGCGGGTAACGGCTCAAGTGACCCGTCGGCCTTGCGGTTGTACTGCATGAAAACGAGGTTCCAGATTTCAATCACCTGCGGATGATCCCGGTTTACCAGTGATGCACCCGGCACCGCAGCACGCTCGGATTCGGGACGGATGTCGATATGGATTTCCGAACATGGCCCGCAGGGACCCGTATCGCCCATTTCCCAAAAATTGTCATGGCGGTTCCCGTTCAGGATGTGGTCAGCCGGCAGATACTGCGCCCAGTAGCCGGCGGCTTCTTCATCGCGGGCGAGGTTTTCGGCCGGACTGCCCTCAAAGACCGTGGCGTAGAGCCGGGCGGGATCGAGCTGCACTGTATCTGCCAAATATTCCCATGCCCACTGAATGGCTTCCTTCTTGAAATAATCGCCGAACGACCAGTTGCCGAGCATTTCGAACATGGTGTGATGATACGTGTCGTGCCCAACTTCCTCGAGGTCGTTATGCTTGCCGCTCACGCGCAGACATTTCTGCGAGTCCGCCACGCGCGGATGAGTGATGGGAACATTTCCCAAAATAATGTCCTTGAACTGGTTCATGCCCGCATTGCTGAACATGAGCGTGGGATCACCCTTCACCACCATCGGGGCTGAGGGCACAATGCGGTGCCCTCTCGAAGCGAAAAACGATTTGAACGATTCGCGAATTTCCTTTGCTGATAACATATGCACAATGTATAACTGCCGGTTAAGAAAGTAAAAATTATTTCGCAAAAGTACGGCAAATAATTATATTTGCAATCCACTTTGGATAGAATTACGCAAATGAGATTGTTTAGAACGCGAAAAGTATATTATTTCTATAACCCGAATACGCTTACCTATGAGCGTGTTTACCCCTCGGCGAAAGACCGTTTTTTTGCCGTTTTGAAGCATCTGAGTTCCGGTATTCTTATCGGGACAACCGTTTTTTTTGTCTTCATGTATAGTTTCCGCTCACCGGTAGAAGTATTGCTGAAAAAGGAAAATCATTTGTTGCAGACGCAGTATGACATCCTTTCGCTCCGGCTCGATGAGGCATTGAGCGTTTTGGATGATATTCAGCAACGCGATGAAAACCTTTACCGCGTCATCTTCCAGGCGCGTAACATTCCCGAATCCGTGCGGAAATCAGGCTTTGGCGGTACCAATCGTTATGCTTATCTGATGAATCTCTCCAACTCGGACTTAGTGATGGAAACGACCAAAAAGATGGATATGCTGTCGAAGCAATTGTATATCCAGTCTAATTCGCTGGAAGAGCTGTTCGCCATGGGTAAAGACCTGGAAAAGCGCAGTCAGTGCGTGCCGGCCATTCAGCCCGTCTCCAACAAGCATCTGAAACATATGGCTTCCGGTTATGGTATGCGCATCGACCCGATTTACCGTACATTGCGTTTTCATTCGGGGATGGATTTTTCGGCGCCTGTCGGAACGGATATTTACGCTACGGGCGACGGTACGGTGATCTATTCGGGTTGGAAGCAAGCCTACGGAAACTGTATTATCATCGACCACGGTTTTGATTTCAAGACGCTGTACGCCCATCAGTCCAAAAATCTGGTGGTGGCAGGACAGAAAGTAACCCGCGGCGAAATAATTGGCAAAGTGGGCAACACGGGTAAATCAACGGGACCGCATTTGCATTATGAAGTCTTGCTGCGCAACCAGCCGGATAATCCGGCCAAATATTATTACAGGGATCTGGGGCCTGAAGAATACGACACGATGATTCAGCTGGCCGAGAATCACGGCCAGGTTATGGATTAAAAGCCGGGCATATGGAAAACCCGAAACAGTATTATTCAATCAGGGAAGCGGTGTTGCGATGCCGTGTGAACGAATCCACCCTGCGCTATTGGGAAAAGGAGTTTGACGAAATTGCACCCCGCAGAAACAAAAAGGGTACACGCTTTTACTCAGAGGAAGACCTTCGAGTCATCGAATTGATTTATCAGTTGGTGAAGGTGGAGGGAATGACGCTGGAAGGCGCCAGGAAAGCGCTGGCGAATAAGAATGCGGTTACCGATCAGGCTGCGATACTGAGCCGCTTGAAACACGTTCGGGCGGAACTCGAATCATTGATCGGAGCACTCGATGACTATGGACGCAATGGCGCAACGACCGTTAATGTATGTCCGGACAGCTCCTTAGTTCATGTTCGGGAGAAGAATCGCCCGAAATAGAACCTTCAATCAATAAAGATACTCTATACGACTATAATTATTACTGATTTGATTTATATATTTGTTTGCTGTAACTTTGCATCAAATTAAAAAACGAAATGTATTAACAATAAAAAAACGAATGTGTATGAATACGAAAAATAAGGCAGGATGGGAAGTGAGTGCAATTCATCCGGTAATTGCCAAGTTGAACACTCTTTTAGCGGATTATCAGGTTTTTTATACCAACCTGAGAGGGCTTCACTGGAATATCAGGGGCGACAAATTCTATGAGTTGCATGGATTATATGAAGAATATTACAACGAATTTGCGGAAAAGATTGACGAAGTCGCCGAACGGATTGTCATGCTGGGCGGTGTTCCGGCCAACAGCTTCTCCACATATCTGCAACAGACGGGCGTTTCGGAAATATCCGGTATATCTGATTGGCGCGAAGGCGGAAATCATGTAGTAGCCACCCTTCAGTATCTGATCGGTTCACTGCGCGAACTTTTTGCCATAGCCCGTCAGGCAGGCGACCATAGTACCGTTTCTCTGGCTACCCACGGGATCAAAAGTTTTGAAAAGAAACTCTGGATGCTTTCCGCCTATTTGGAAGATTAACATGGCATGACAGGGTTCTCCGGCAGAGTTGGACTGTACGCAGTATGATGATCCAATATTTCGCCTTGAAATGCTAAAAGGGAACTATGGAGCTGTCTGAAAATAAACCACCCATTTACGGGTCTGTTTTTTGCCATACTTCCTCCTGAAAATGCTTACATACCCCGGTATGCGCGCATTTTCAGTCGTTGGATGGCAAAAAACATCTCCCGTAAATTTGGATGGTTTATTTCCAGACAGTTCC
>JAITAY010000276.1 GCA_031283915.1 Tannerella sp. | reverse complement strand
AGAGGCATGATGATGTCCCAGGCGGTGAACCCCGTCCATTCCACATGATCCAGTTGATAGAGCACCCCGTTGGTTGCTTCGGAGTGGAACGCGCGAAAAAAGCGGCGCAGGACGTCGCCTGCACCGACTAAGAAAAACATGTCAAACCCTCGCAATACGTCAATTGCGGCGAGACGTTCGGTAACATTCGTTGATGCCATGATGGTACTCTTATATCGCGTCAATGACCCCCTTGAAGTAACCGATGGATTCGGCAACGCCGGCCAGCGGGTCTTTGCCGTCCTTTTCAAATTCCAGGCTGCAAACGCCGGTGTAATCCACGCTCCGCAACATCTTCACGAATGCGGGAATGTCAATCACGCCCCGTCCCATTTCGCAAGTTTCGCCCTTGCCCGTCGCCTCGGTTACGTTCTTGATATGGATGTCAAAAATCCGAGAGTAATACCGTTTCAGGTCAGCCGCGGGATTTTTGCCGGCGCGCATGTTGTGTCCCACGTCCAGACACAGTCCCATCCTGGGGTCGAGGTCTTTCACCCGTTCCCAGATACTGGTCGCGTCGGGATATTTGTCCTCCGGGCCGTGATTGTGGATGGCGTAACGGATGTCATACTGCTTCACCTTTTCATTGACATACTTGAACAGTTTTTCCGGCGGAATGCCGACCATGATTCGTACACCCACCCGCCGAGCATATTCAAAAGCGTTGTCTACTTCCTTTTCCGTGTTCATGTATATCGGCCCCACCCCGTAGCCGGTGATGCGCTTGGTGGCCAGTTTGGCATGAAAGTTCTTGATCTCTTCGTCCGTACTCGTAAGCGGGAGATGAAAATCCTTGATACAAAGGTAACGCACGTCAATCCGGTCCAGCATCTGAATCGTCTGGTCTATGTCGAACGAACGGAACGTGAAACCGGCCATGCCGATTTTAAATAAATCCTTTGAAGGAGCGTTCGCTGTTTCCGGGCACGAGCCGGCATGAGCCGCGCGGAGGCTGCCGCCCCATACGGACGAAGCGCCGGCAACCAACAGCCCGGCGCCAGCCTTTTTTACAAAATTTCTACGTGATGTCATTGTTCAATCAATTTGTTTATGTATGAATAATCGTTTTATAAATAAACAGATTGGCGAAATGATCGCCAATCTTGCGAACAAATGTAGTAAAATAAATAAAAGGAGACCATCCGGACAAGCCTGACAGTTTCCTTTTTAAGAATTATTTCGACTGTCAGGCTGATTCGGACACAAAGGGATACATTCTGCCAGCCTCCGTCAGTTAAAACTGACGGCAAGAAGGGGAATCTGTGTCCCCTACCCCCGTCCCCTACCCTCTCTTCCCCGCAGAAAAGTGTTGATAAGCCGTTGTAGACGTTGTAGAGACGCAAAATTTTGCGTCTCTACGTGCGTGCATTCCCGTCACCCCCGTAAAATCCTGTTGAACAGTGGACATCACATCGACAGGTTATTTATTTCGCGTTATTTGGAATTCTGACTGTCGGTTCGACCATTTGAAATGCACCCAAAAGATTTAGCCATTTTGCGCCATTTTCAGAAAATAGCTATATTTGCTGCTGCCAATCAAGAAAACTTATGGAGAATAAAGAACAGTTGGAACAGCTTATGGCTCATATCAAACAGCTTGAGAAATTGACGGAAAATATTCATGAAAGGGAAATTTATCCGGTTGCCTTTTTCAGCGAAGCTTTTGATATTACCAATCGGATGCAGGCGTTGCTGCACCGGATGGAGGTTTCGGAACTGGCGCTGTTTGAGCAGCAGATGAAGGTGCACCAGGCGCAAATCCGGTCAAATGGCCATCTTTCGGAAGATATGACATTACCCATTGACACATTGCTGCCTGGACGGCAGGAAAACCGGCAGCCGCCCGTTCCGTGTGTGACGGAAAAGCCGGCAGTTGCAAGTCCGCCGCCTTCCCCCCCGCGCCACGACGTACCGTTGCCTCCCCCTCCGCCGCTACCCAAATGGACGCTGGAGAAACCGGAAGGCTGGCTCAATGAAACGATTGAGAAAAACAGGCTGGCCGATTTGAAGAAGGCTTTCACCCTGAACGACCGGTTCCGTTTCTGCCGCGATTTGTTCGGAAAGAATGAAAGCCTGATGAACCAGACCATCGCCGAACTGAACGTGAAGCCTTCGTATGAGGCTTCGGTTGCGTATCTGCAGGAGCGGTTCGACTGGAACTTTGAGGACGAAACAGTGGCCGAATTTGTTGCGGTGCTGGAGAAACGTTTTTCCTGATACCGCTTTTGCCCATGGCTAAACTGATTCTTGTGCCCACTCCCGTCGGTAACCTCGAAGACATGACGTTCCGGGCAGTTCGTCTGTTAAAGGAAGTAGATGTAATTCTGGCCGAGGATACGCGAACCAGTATGATTCTGCTTAAACATTACGACATCCGGAACCGCTTGCAGTCGTACCACAAGTTTAATGAACACCGGCAGACGGAGAAAATCGTGGAACGCATCCGCGGGGGCGAGAACGTGGCGCTGATTTCCGATGCCGGGACGCCGTCCGTTTCCGACCCCGGTTTTTTGCTGGTGCGCGAGTGTGTACGGCAGGGCGTGGAAGTGGAATGTCTGCCGGGCGCCACGGCTTTTGTGCCGGCGCTGGCCGTGTCCGGTTTGCCGAACGACCGGTTTTGCTTCGAAGGCTTCCTGCCGCTCAAGAAAGGACGGCAGACACGCCTCCGGGCGCTGGCAACGGAAGAACGGAGCATGGTTTTTTACGAATCGCCCCTCCGTCTGCTGAAAACACTGACCCGGTTGTCCGAAACCTTCGGCGAAGACCGGCCGGTATCCGTGTCGCGGGAGCTGTCCAAGCGTTTCGAAGAGACCGTCCGGGGCACCTTCAAAGACCTCCTGCACCATTTCTCCGTGAACGAACCGAGAGGCGAATTTGTTATTGTTGTAGCCGGATTAGAAAAGTAAAAACATTATATTAATCGTAATTGTATATGAAAAGAATTTTATTGTTGTGTGCCTGTATGGTGTTGCTGACATCCTGCATTGAGCAGTCGGCCAAATACAGGAAATTGAAAAGTGAAAACGAAGCGCTGGTGGCCGAAAAAGCGGCAACCTCGGCTTTGCTGGAAGACATGTTGACGACTTTGAGCGACATTCAGTCCGATATCCAGTCTATCCAGGAGGCTGAAAACTACCTTTCCATCGGGCAGCCAGGCGAAGAGATCAGCCCCGACCAAAAGGAACAGCTTAAGAATAATGTACGCCAGATAGCCGAGACCCTGAAGTCCAACCGGGAACAACTGGCCGTCCTGCGTGAACAATTGAAGAACAGTCATTTCCGTTCGGAAGCCTTGCAACGAACCATTGACCGCATTGCCGCCGAACTCAACCAGAAGGCGAAGATGATTGCCTCCCTGCAGGAGGAACTGGCCAGGAAAGACGGACAGATCAGGGGACTGGGCGATAAGGTTGCATCGCAGAGTGAAAGCATCAAAGACCTGTCCGAAAGGACGGTTGCCCAGACGAAGAAACTGGAGGAACAGAACCGGAAACTCAATACGGCGTACTACTGCCTCGGCACCGCCAAGGAACTGAAACGGCAAAACATCCTGACGGGCGGTGGACTGTTCTCCAAATCGAAAGTGCTGGAAGGCTTTTTCAATGAAGACTATTTTGTTGCCATCGACATCCGCGAAGTGACCGAAATACCGCTGTATGCCGGCAAAGCCAGTCTCCGCTCCACTCACCCGGCCGAGGCGTACAGGTTTTCCAAGGATGAACACGGCAATCTGACGCTCCACATCACGGATGTCGAACAGTTCTGGCAGTTGGGGCGTTATCTGGTGATTGAAGTCAAATGAACCTCCGTTACAAATCGCTTTTCTTTGATTTGGACGACACGTTGTGGGATACCGTATGCAACAACAGGGAATGTCTCGAAGAAATCTATGTGGACTACCGGTTTGACCGCCATTATGATTCCTTCGAGGCTTTTTATGACAGGTACATGCTCTGTAACCTGTCACTCTGGCAGCGATACCGCAATCATGAAATCGACCGGCATACACTGATTGTCGAGCGTCTGCTGCATGTCCTCCGTCCGATGGGGATCGACGATGTGGAAGCAGCCCTTCACATCAACCGGGACTACCTGCGGCGAACAACGGAAAAGAACAGGCTGGTACCCGGAGCCGTTGAGTTGCTGGATGCGCTGAAACCTTATTACCGGATGTTTATCCTGTCCAACGGTTTTCGTGAGATCCAGTCGCTCAAGCTGCAACATGCGGGACTGACGACGTATTTCGAGAAACTGATTCTTTCCGAAGATGCCTGTATCCAGAAACCGAACCGGGCGATTTTCGATTATGCCCTGATAAACACCAATTCACGCCGCAATGAATCGCTGATGATCGGCGACAGTTGGGAAGCCGACATCGAAGGTGCCCGCCACGCCGGTATCGATCAGCTCTGGTTCAACCCGGGACGCCTGCCTGTCAAGGGCTTTTTACCTACATACGAAGTACGGTTCCTGTCCGAAGTGCGGACAATCCTGCAGTATTGAAACTATTTCCCGCGAAAATGAAACTATTTCCCGTGAAAATGAAACCATTTCCCGTGAGATGAAAACCATTTTTCGAGAAAATGAAAACTATCTCCCGGGAGATGAAAACTTTTTCCCGGGAAAATAAAACTTTTTCCCGCGAGATAAAACTTTTTTCCCGGGAAAATGAAACCATCTCCCGCGAGATAAAAACCTTTTCCCGGGAAAATGAAACCGTTTCCCGCGAGATGAAAACTTTTTCCCGCGAAAATGAAACCATCTCCCGCGAGATAAAAATTTTTTCCCGGGAAAATAAAACTATCTCCCGCGAGACGGTTTCATTTTCCCGGGAGATAGTTTTGAAAAATCATAAAAGCGAAGCCGAATCTTTGCAACGCGCCATACGGGTTGTAGATTCAATGTATAAACCAATGAAGACCTGCCAGTATCGCCAACATGCCGGTTATCAGAGCTATCAGGATAATAAAATGTTTTCTCAGGAGGGGAAGATAATGCGCCAGCCCCGTAGCAGCATCCGCGTTTGGGTCTGCATCATCCGCTTCCGGCTGCGACAAACCGCTGTCTTTCCATATTTCGAGTGCACGCGGCACGTTGTGTTCCAATACTTCCACACGGACGCCGATGTCTACGAAGCCACGAAGGATCCGGTTGCTCACTTCATTGCGGGTCGTGCAGGCAATTCCTTCCGCCCTGAGCAGGGCAGCCAGCATTTCCGCCGTTTCCGCTTGAGCAAAGTTCGCTATTTCAACCAAACGTTCCATAAATCAAATCCTTTAACATACGACAAAGATACAGAAAAAAGTCGTACCTTTGGCGGCATTAATTGGAGAACGTCGTTCTATGAAAATAAAGATTGTCAACAAATCACGTCATCCGTTGCCGCAATATCAAACACCTTTGTCGGCAGGTATGGACATTCGGGCGAACCTGTCGGAAGCGGTCGAGTTGAAACCGCTGGAACGGAAACTGATCCCGACGGGCTTGTACATCGCGCTGCCGGAGGGTTATGAGGCGCAGATGCGCCCGCGTAGCGGACTGGCTGTCAAGCATGGCATCACGCTGCTCAACACCCCGGGAACGATTGATGCCGATTACCGGGGCGAAATCGGGATTATTCTGGTGAACCTTTCTGCCGAACCGTTCGTCGTCCGCGATGGCGAACGCATCTGTCAGATGGTGATTGCTTCGCACGTTTCCGCCGAATGGCAGCCGGAAGAGGTTTTGAACGACACGGAACGTGGCACGGGCGGATTCGGTCATACGGGGAGATAACGGAATGACGGGAATCAAAGGACAAAGTAACCGTATTGAATAAGTTTTTAGATATGAAACATGGATTTTACGTGGGTGTTTTTATCACTTTAACCATGCTGACTTCCTGTGGTACCGGAAGAATAACGACAGCGGAAACAAAAACGAATGAAACAATTGTTTTCGGAAAAGTGAATGTTGTCAGTGAAAGACCATTAAAAACCAAAAGAATATTGATGCATTTTAACGAAAGGCTGTGGGCGAAAAATGCTGTCAGGCTTGATGAATACGGCTATTTCTATATGAAAATGCCGCTCGGAAAAAACTTCATAGCCTTGATTGAGTATATGGAAAGCGGCGGCTATTACAAAAACATCCCCGACAATTACCTGTCTGTCGATGTTCCTTCTCCGGACCATGTTTACTATATCGGGGATATTCATATCACTTGGACGCCCGACAAATCCGACCGAAGGAAGAATACCGGCGGAGCCGTAGGCGCTATCGTCGAATCGAAAAAAAAAGGAGAACCACTGCCGGTAACCGTTGAGAAATCGGATGCTACGATCCATTATTTCAAACAGAAATTTCCTGATAACAACAAAGAAATCAAGATCAATCTGCTGACAACGGATCGGTCGGTGGCTTCCGAGGTTTTTGGTTCGGATCGATCCCCAAAGCCTAATATGGTAGATAACAGAATCAGGTGATCATATGAAAACAGGGATGGTAACAGAAAAACCCTTTGTAGAAACAGCCATTGATGGCATTCGCAACCATAACAATAACGAAAAGGCTTTGTTTATGAGATATACACTCCTTGTGATCTGTTCGGTTCTTTGCCTTGCAGCCGAAGCATGCCCCGTCGGGGCGCTTGCCGGGCAACAGCGCCAAATGCAATCGAAAACGACCCGGCCTTCCGTCCAGCGGAAACTGGATTATTTTTTCCTTGAAGGGATTAATTTGAAAAATGCAGGCAAGTTCGATGCAGCTTATGAAGTCTTCAGGCACTGCCTTGAAATAGATTCCACCTCGTCGGCCACGCTTTTCGAACTCTCGTCGTTCTACCTGCAGACGGAAGAACCGGAAAAAGCCGTTTCTTACCTGAAAAAAGCCGTCGCCTTTCACCCGGAAAATTTCACCTATAAACTGGCGCTCGCCTCCATTTTCCTGAATCTGGACATGTTCGGGGAAGCGGCAGAAGCTTACGAAGAATTAGTCAAAACGTATCCGAGCAAAGTCGAACTGAATTATTACCTGGCCGAAGCCCTCACTCGAAAAGGAGACATTGACGAGGCTATCCGGGCGTTTGATATGCTGGAAGAAATGACCGGTATGAGCGAACCGCTCTCCATGCAGAAATACAAGTTGTACATGGCGCTGGAAGAACCGGAAAAAGCGTTTGACGAATTGAAGAAACTGGCTGCCAAATATCCCGGCGACGCGCGTTATCTTATCCTGATCGGAGACCTCTATCTGGAACGGAAAGAGATCGACCGAGCCTGGGAATGTTATCAAAAAGCCTGCGCCATCGACCCGGAGAGTCCCTATTACACCGTTTCCATGGCCAATTACTATGCCACCGTTGGCCGGCCGGACTCGGCGGAAGCACAGATACAGGCAGCGCTGGTCAACGAAAAACTGGATGTGGAAATCAAAGTCGGGATTCTTTCCCGCTACATCCAGCAGTTGCAGCAGTCCAGCGAGGCGACAACGACCGCCAATGTGCTCTTCCGGAAGCTGCTGGAACAACATCCCGAAGAGGTCGAACTGAAACTGTTTTACGGTACGCTGCTGCTGCATCAGCAAAACCTGGAAGAAGCACAGTTCCAGTTTCAACTGGCCACCGAAATGGAACCTGACAACGAACGCGCCTGGCGCCAACTCCTGAACGTCACTTTTCTGCGAAAAGAAGAGGAGGAAGCCGTCCGCATCTGCATGAAATGTCAGGAACTCTTTCCGGAAGCGACGGATTATTACTTCTATCTGGGAATCGCATACTACCAATTGCATCGTTATCAGGAAGCCATCGACGCGTATTACGAAGGACTGAAGATCATTCCCGAGTCGAACCGTTCGTTGCGTTCCGACTTCTACGGCCAAATCGGCGACATCCATTATCAGATAAAGCAATCCGACGAAGCATTCGCCACCTATGAAGAAGCATTGAAATACAACGAGCGGAACATCCTTGTCCTGAATAATTACAGCTATTACCTTTCGCTGGAAAAAAGAGACCTGGACAAGGCTGAACGGATGAGCGCCCGGTGCATCAAGGCAGAACCGAACAATGCCACCTATCTGGATACGTATGCATGGGTTTTCTTTGTGAAGGGGAATTATATGCTTGCCAAAATTTATATCGAAAACGCTTTGCGGAATGATACGACAAACAGCCCGGAATTGCTCGACCATTACGGCGACATTCTGTATATGACCGGAGAACGGGAAAAAGGACTGGAGCAGTGGATCAAAGCGAAGGAAGCCGGCAAGAACACACAAACACTGGATCGTAAAATTGCCGAAAAAACGTACCTGGAAGCGCCGAAAGATGAACAAAAATAGACCTGCTTTATTAGCCCTTTGCTTGGGCTGTTTCTTCCTCGTGGCCGGTTGCCGTACGTCGAAAATCCCGCCTGCCGCCGATACGGAAACGGCCAGTCGTCTGGAAACGGAAGAAAGATTCTTTCATGCTCTCCGGGAACAGGCGTTCCGTTATGAAACGCTGTCGGCGCGCATGCAAATCGAATTGACGATGCCGGCCGGGAAAACGTTCAGTTCCCGCGCCAGCCTGAAAATCCGGAAAAACGACCGGCTGCAGCTATCCCTGCAACCGCTGCTGGGCATCGAAGCCTTTCGCATGGACCTCAGCCCGGACAGCATTTGGATTGTTGACCGGTTGAACAAACGCTATTTGGCGGAGAATTTCAGCCGCCTGATAGACACGTTTCGAATCGAATTCAACTTTTACAGCCTGCAAGCCCTCTTCACCAACCAACTTTTCTTCCCGGGCAAAACGGAACTGCCGGAAAATGCCTTCACCCGTTTTCGCTGGCTGCCGGCTGCCGACGGCTACACGCTGCAAACGCAGGACGTGTCCCGCCGCCAATATTCCTTCACGGCCGGACGCGACCGGAAGTTATACGCTTCCCAAATAGTTGACACGGCTTCCGGACACGCGCTGCACTGGGATTACACCGATTTCCGCCCTGTCGGTGCACAGCTTTTCCCTATGAAAATACAGGCCGGATGGATTGACGGAGAGCAAACCAAAGGCGCTCTTTCGATGAATTATCTCCATATCGATACGAATGTCCCGGTAGAAATAAGGCCAGTCATTCCGTCGGGATACGAGCGGGTGAACCTCTCACAAATCCGGAGAATGATTGAACAGCCATGAAGTACATCCGTTCCGCCATCTCCATTCGCAACAGCCTGGTGACCATTGTACTGCCGGCGTGCCTTCTCTTCTTTGCCTCATCCGTTGCAGGTCAGACGCGCGTGATGAAACAGTTGGAAGAGAAACGGAAATCGGCGCTGGAAGAAATCGAATGGACTTCCCAACTGCTCAAGGAAACCCATTCCTCCACCCAGTCTTCACTGAACCGGCTGAACTTGCTTGCCGAACAGATGGCTGCCAGGCGGCAGATCATCAGCCTCCTCAATCAGGAGATCACCCTCATGGACAAGGAGATTGCCGATATGAATACCGAATTGAACGAACTGGGGGAAGATCTGGAGGTCATTCGAATGAAGTATGCCAAGTCGCTGCAAAGCATTTACGTCCGCCGTTCCATTCAGTACAAATGGTATTTTGTGCTGTCTGCAGAGACTTTCACCCAGTCCATCCGGCGTATGCGTTACCTGCGCGAATATTCCGAATGGCAAAAACACCAGGTCACCCTGATCGTAAAAAAACAGACGGAAATTAATCTGAAACAGACGGAAATCGAACAGGCGCGTACCGAAAAACTCTCGCTGCTGGACATTCGCGAAAAGGAAAGCGGTCGGCTCCAGACAGAAGAAGCCGAACAAAAAGCCGAAATCAGCCAGTTGGCCCAGAAACAGAAAGACTTGCAAGCGGAACTGAACCGGAAGAAAAAGGAAGCGGAAGCCATCGACCGGCAAATCGAAAATTTGATCACCTCGGAAATAAGCCGTACACTGGCAACCGGTACGCCGGCCGGCACAACGGGCGCCGGCCGATCCGGAAACAAAGAGGCCGCCCCCGAAAATGCCTATCTCGACACAAAAGAAGAACGGCAGCTCTCCTCCAACTTCGCCTCCAATCGTGGACGATTGCCTTATCCCCTGACCGGCAAATACAGAATCGTCTCGCCTTTCGGCGAACTGAAGCATCCCGAATTGAAATACGTCCGGACGTATAACAGCGGGATTGACATCCAGACAGCAACCGGCACCGAAGCACAAGCCGTGTTCAACGGGATAGTGACGGCCGTATTCACTGTCGAAGAGGGCTATAATCACTGTGTCATCATCCGTCACGGGAGATATCTGACCGTATACGGCAATTTGCGTGCAGTTTACGTAAAGCAGGGCGACAAAGTTTCCACCCGCCAGAAACTGGGGAAAATTGCTACAGACCTCCACAACGCCACTATCCTGCACTTTGAAATCCGCAAGGAAAAGGAAAAACTTAATCCGCGCCTGTGGCTCATTAAGTAGTCAGTCCTTAATACCGTCCTTTCAGTTAGCGAGTAATTGTCAATAAATAACTCATGTTACGCAGATTTATCGTTCGGGCAGTGTTAGGAGCTGTCTGGAAATAAACCACCCATTTCCGGGCGCTTTTGTCGGTCGGAGACAATGATTCCCGTTAGGGATGCATCCTTAACAGGATGAAATATAGGGTTATACCGGTTTATCTACCGGGCGATGCATCCCTGGCGGGATGCCGGAAACAAAATCTTAACTTGATGACATTGAGTTAAAACCGACGGCAATGTGGGGGGATTGGGCTAAAGCCCTGCGGAGGCGCTG
>JAITAY010000133.1 GCA_031283915.1 Tannerella sp. | reverse complement strand
TGGACTTGCTGGCAGACTGGTTGGAGGGTATTTGAAATTTATACTGTGCAGGGTGTAATTTTGCGATATGATCCTGCCGGATTGCTCCGTTATTGCGAGACATAAGACAATCCGGCAGGAAGACGTCACAAAATCATACCTCGCACAGTATATTCCGATGTTCATTAAAATTTTTCAACAGAGTCGGCAACAACGCCCAAATTGACCAAAGGCGGATTGCCCGACAGAATTTTTCCCGAAAAACAGCTCTTCAAAAATAATTCAGTCATTTTTTCGCGTTTCCTGCGACTAACACTGAAAAGGCAATCAGAAATGAGCAAACAGCATCGAGCAGAACTGGAACGGGACTTTATCCGGATGATTCGCGAAAACGAACGTGTCATTTACAAGGTATG
The DNA here is from genome assembly GCA_031283915.1 of Tannerella sp. Taxonomy (GTDB): domain Bacteria; phylum Bacteroidota; class Bacteroidia; order Bacteroidales; family Tannerellaceae; genus Tannerella. Next base: position 12,502 of record JAITAY010000133.1, on the reverse strand, counting down.
TTCGTTTTACGTTTCTGACGATTTCCCGATGGAAGACCTTTATCAGGAGAGCGTTCTCAACCTCTGGAAAGCGTTTCCGCGCTTCCGGAATGAAAGCAGTTACTCAACCTACGTATACCGCGTGGCGCTGAACACCTGCATCTCGGGCATACGCCGGAAGAGCCGGCAGGGGCAGAAGGTGTCGCTGGCGTTCACGGAAGAACTGACGTTCGAACCGGATATGAACCAGGAGGAAAACCTCCGCGAGATGTACCGCCTGATTCGCCAGCTGAAAAAGCTGGAACGCTCCCTGATTCTGCTCTGGCTTGAGGAACGGCCTTATCAGGAGATTGCCGAAATTACCGGATTGTCGTTGTGTAACGTGGCCACGAAACTGAAACGCATCAAGGAAAAGTTGATAAAAATGTCGAACCAGTAAAACTTAAAATGATGGATGTAGAAAAATTAAAAAGTGTGTGGGCGTCGGTGGACGAACGCCTTGGAAAACAGGAATTGTTGAAGGAAAGTATCATCCGGGAAATGATCCGCAACAGGTCGGACAAGTCTTTGCACAGGCTGATAAACTATGAGCTGCACAGTTTCGTCCTCTGCCTGTTCTCCATTCCCCTGATGGTCATGCTCCTTGATATAAAATATTTTCGCGTGCATACCCAATGGGGCGGGAAAGTGTTTGTTTGGACAATGCTTGTTGTTTTGGTTGCCTCCGTTATCTGGCAACTGATCAAAATGACGGCGCTCATGAAAGTGGATTTTACGAAAGACCTAAAGACTAATTCCATTTGTATGAACAAATATGATATCTGGATCAAGAAAGAGAAGATTGTCGGGATTTGTATGACACCTGTACTCTATCTGCTGGGCATCTGGATGTATGCGATTTTACAGGTACATGCCTTTCTCTGGATATTCCTGGCCTGTGTTTATCTGTTTGGCATGTTTCTCATGTTATACCTATACAGGGTATACAACCGTAACATTCATTCCATCCGGCAAAGCCTGGAAGAATTGAAGGAACTGGAAGAGGAACCGGAACCGGCCTGAATGGGGTGACGTATTCAAAAAGGGTGCATTTCGATTGGGGATGCACCCTTGTGCGTCCGCCGGCTGCTGAAGCGTTCCGGCGAGATAGCTATTCACCCGTCAGAAACAATTCATCCTTCCGATTCATCCGACGCTTCCCTCCAGCGAGATTTGCAGGAGCTTTTGCGCTTCTACGGCAAATTCCATCGGTAGCTTGTTCATGACCTCGCGGGCGTAGCCGCCGACAATCAGGGCGACGGCTTTTTCGGTGTCGATGCCGCGCTGGTTACAGTAGAAAAGCTGGTCTTCATTGATTTTACTGGTCGTGGCTTCGTGTTCGACGACGGCCGTTTCGTTTTGGATGTCCGCACAGGGAAAGGTATGCGCGCCGCAGGTGGAACTGAGCAGCAAACTGTCGCACTGACTGTGATTGCGCGCTCCCTCGGCGCGCGGCGAGATTTTCACCAGTCCGCGGTAGCTGTTTTGACTGTGTCCGGCGGAAATGCCTTTGGAGACAATCGTGCTGCGGGTGTGGCGTCCGAGGTGAATCATTTTGGTGCCCGTATCGGCCTGCTGGCGATGATTGGTGACGGCGACGGAGTAAAATTCGCCGACGGAATGATCGCCGGCCAGGATGCAGCCCGGATATTTCCAGGTGATGGCCGAACCGGTCTCGACTTGCGTCCAGGAGATTTTGCTGCCTTCGCCCCGACACAGTCCGCGCTTGGTTACGAAGTTGTAGATGCCTCCGCGTCCCTGTTTGTCGCCCGGGTACCAGTTCTGGACGGTGGAGTATTTGATTTCGGCACGCTCGCCGGCAATGAGTTCCACGACGGCGGCATGAAGCTGGTTTTCGTCGCGCCGGGGCGCCGTGCAGCCTTCGAGGTAACTGACGTAAGCTTCGTCATCGGCCACGAGGAGTGTGCGCTCGAACTGTCCCGTGTTGGCGGCGTTGATGCGGAAATACGTGCTCAGTTCCATCGGACAGTGCACGCCCTTGGGGATATAGACGAAAGAGCCGTCGGAAAAGACGGCGGCGTTCAGGGCGGCAAAGAAATTATCCCGGTATCCGACGACGGAACCGAGGTATTGCTGTACCAAATCGGGATGATGCTTCACCGCTTCGCTGAAAGAGCAAAAGAGAATACCCTTTTCGGCAAGCGTTTCGCGGTAGGTCGTCTTGATGGAAACGCTGTCCATGACGGCGTCGACAGCCATGCCGCTCAGGAGTTTCTGCTCCTCAAGCGGAATACCCAGCCGGTCGAATGTCCGGAGCAGTTCGGGGTCTACTTCGTCAAGACTCTTTGGGCTTTCTTTCTTTTTTGGGGCAGCGTAGTAGATGATGTCCTGGTAGTCAATCGGGGGAATGTCGAGGTGCGCCCAGGCGGGCATCGTCATGGTTTGCCAGTAGCGGAAGGCTTTCAGGCGGTAGTCCAGCAGCCACTGCGGTTCTTCCTTTCGTGCGGAAAGCTGGCGGATGATGTCTTCATCCAGTCCGCGGCGGAAGGTCTCGGTCTCGATGTCCGTCGTGAAGCCGTACTTGTATTCGCCGGCGGTAAGGTCGTTGAGCAGGGAAGCGGGGTCTGACGGCTTCTCCCGTTCGGACTTTTTCTTCCGGGGTTCCTTTTTGCTTGCCATAATAATTCGATTACTGATTTTTCCAGATGAATAATTCTACCGGGTAAATAGCCGGAGCAAATTCCTTGATGTGAAAGTAGAAGCGCGACTCTACCTTGGTTTCGTATGAAATCAGTTGCGACTGGCGGTCGAGACCGTCCAGCAGATTCAGCGTCAGACTGAGGAGGAGCACGGTGACGACCAGCCCGAAAAAAGCGCCGGCCAGTCGGTTGGGCAGGCTGAAAGGGGTCAGGCTAATCATCTTGTGAATCACCCACCCCGCCAGCAGGATCACGCCGGCAATGAACACGAAGGCCAGTACGTAGCTTGTCATTGTCGCAGCCTGTTCCTCCAACCACTCCTTCCGCAACAGGTATTCGCGGAGAGACTCCGCCACCTCGGAACAAAAATAGATGGCCGCTGCTAAGGCAATCAGGGAGACAACCTGGCGCAGCAGCCCGTCGATCCATCCCTTGATCAGTCCGGCGATAGCCAGACCTGCCAGCACATAGTCCAACCCGTTCATGGATGCGTTTCCTCTTGTTACTACAGCGTTTTCTTGATCTCAATCTGGTCGAAGGCTTCAATGGTATCGCCGATCTGGATGTTGTTGCAGTTCGTAATGAAGATACCACACTCCTGCCCCGTCACGACTTCCTTCACTTCGTCCTTGAAACGCTTCAGGGAACCGAGTTCGCCGGCGTGAATCACGATGCCGTCGCGTATGATGCGCACCTTGTTCGTTCGCTTGATTTTACCTTCCTTGACCATACAGCCGGCCACGGTGCCGACTTTGGATATCTTGAATACCTCAAGCACTTCCACGTTACCGGCAATTTCTTCCCTGATTTCGGGCGAAAGCATCCCTATCATGGCCGACTTCACTTCTTCGATGGCGTCGTAGATGACGGAATAGAGGCGTATCTCCACGCCTTCCTTCTCGGCGCGGCGGCGCGCGGTGGGCGCGGGACGTACCTGGAAGCCGATGATGACGGCATCGACCGAGGCCGCCAGGTCAATATCCGATTCGGAAATCTGTCCGACGGCCTTGTGGATGACATTGACTTGAATTTCTTCGGTCGAGAGCTTGATCAGCGAGTCTGACAAGGCTTCTACGGAACCGTCTACGTCACCCTTGACAATCAGATGCAACTCGTGGAAGTCGCCCAGCGCCCGGCGGCGTCCCAGTTCCTCCAGTCCGAAGCGTTTCTGAGTACGCAGACCCAGTTCGCGCTGCAACTGTTCGCGACGTGCGGCGATTTCACGCGCCTCCTGTTCCGTTTCCAGCACGTTGAGCGTATCGCCAGCCTGCGGCGCGCCGTCCAGCCCGAGAATCAGCACCGGCTCGGATGGCCCGGCTTTCTCGACGCGCTGGTTGCGCTCGTTGAACATGGCCTTGACACGTCCGTAATGCGTGCCGGCGAGCACAACGTCGCCCTGACGCAAGGTGCCGTTGCTGACCAGTATCGTCGCCACATACCCGCGTCCCTTGTCCAGGGAAGATTCGATCACCGAGGCAACGGCACGCTTGTTGGGATTTGCTTTCAGTTCCATCAGGTCGGCTTCGAGCAGCACCTTCTCCAGCAGTTCCTGTACGCCAATGCCTTTCTTGGCCGATATTTCCTGGGTCTGGTATTTCCCGCCCCAGTCTTCGACCAGATAATTCATCTTGGCCAGTTCTTCCTTGATTTTTTCGGGGTTGGCACCGGGCTTGTCGATTTTATTAATGGCAAAGACAATGGACACCCCCGCTACGGAGGCGTGATTGATGGCCTCGACGGTTTGCGGCATCACGCTGTCGTCTGCGGCAATGATGATGATCACGATGTCGGTCACTTTGGCGCCGCGGGCACGCATGGCCGTAAACGCTTCGTGACCGGGCGTGTCGAGGAAGGTGATTCGGCGACCGTTTGCCAGTTTGACGTTGTATGCCCCGATGTGCTGCGTGATGCCTCCGGCCTCGCTCGCAATCACGTTGGCGTTACGGATGTTGTCCAGAAGGGAGGTTTTCCCGTGATCGACATGCCCCATGACGGTCACAATCGGCGGACGCGGTACGTAATCTTCGGGATGGTCTTCCTCTTCCTGGATGGTCTCGGCCATCTCGGCGCTGACGTATTCCGTCTTGAACCCGAACTCGTCGGCCACAATGTTGATGGTTTCCGCGTCCAGCCGCTGGTTGATGGCTACCATCATGCCGATACTCATGCAGGTGGAAATGACTTCCGAAACGGATACGTTCATCATGCTGGCCAGGTCGTTGGCGGTCACAAATTCCGTCAACTTCAAAACCTTGCTTTCCCGCTCCTCCCGCATCTGAAGCTCCTGTTCCCGCTTTTCGGCGGCATCCCGCTTGTCGCGGCGGTACTTGGCGCCCTTGCTGCTCTTGCTGCTCTTGCTGGTGAGACGCGCCAATGTTTCCTTGATCTGCTTCTGTACGTCTTCCTCGCTTACCTCTGCCTTCACGGGTTTGCGCAGACGGTGTTGCTGCGGCTTTCGTACTTCCGTGCGGTTGGAACGGACGTTCGATCCTTGCGTGGCGTTGATGTCCACCCGGTCCGGCTTGATGCGTTTCCGCTTTTTCTTGCCTGCATCCTCTTTTGCCGGAGTGCTGCCGGCGGCGGTGGCCGTAGTGGCGACACCGGCAGCAGGCTGGGTTTTTGCTGCTGCGGCGGCAGCGGCCGCTCTACGCCGCTCTCCACGCTCTTTGCGTCGCCGCTCTTCCCTTTTCTTTTTCGGACGCGTTGACTGGTTGATGGCCGACAGATCTATTTTACCCGTTACCTTGATGCTGGGTCCCGGTGTCTGATTCAGGCGGAACACTTCTTCCTCGCCTTCCTTTTTGGGCGGCTTCACATCGGTCGCCGGTTTTGCCTCTTTCTGCTTTTCCGGAACGGCGGCCGGAACCGGCGGTTTCGGTTTCCCGATGGATGGTTTCACCGGCTGTTCGACAGGCTGCGGAACGGGTACGGGTTGTTCCGGTTTCTTTTTATCTTCTCCCTTTTTCTTTTCTGCAGCCGGCTGTTCCGGTTTCGGATGTTTGACTACAGGAGGGGCTTGTACCGGAGGTTTTTCTTCCTTTTTCTCGGGCACGACAGGCGTTTTCCTTTCTTCCTGAACTTTTGGAACCGGCGGCTGGTTTTTTTCCATTTTTGCCGGTTCCGGTTTTACAGGCTTTGCCGGCTCCTGCTTCACCGCTTTTGCCGGTTCCGGTTTTGTCGGCTCCTGCTTCACCATTTTAACCGGTTCCGGTTTTACCGGCTTTGCCGGTTCCTGCTCCACCGCTTTTACCGGTTCCTGCTTCACCGGCTTTGTCTGCTTCACTTCATACGGCGATTCCTTCCGGCGTGCTCCGACCGGTTCCCTGGCGGCGGTTTTCGGCGAATGAGGACGGGATGAAGATCCTTCCGGCTTCGTATCCAGTGACGTCAAATCAATCTTCCCGATGGTGACAAATTTCGGTTTGATCTCGTCGGGGATTTCCGTTTTTATTTCCTGCGTTTTTTGGGGCGCTTCCGGTTTTTTTTCGACTGCCGGCGGCGGTGGCGGCGCTGCCGGTGAAGCCAGTTTACTAAGTAACTGCTTTTGTTCCGCCGGCGACAGGTCTTTCCCCAATTCCTTTACAAGCAGGATGTACTGTTCGTCCGTAATCTTTACATTCGGATTACTTTCTACTTGATAACCCTTGCTACGCAGGAAATCGACCACCGTAGTGATGCCAACATTCAAGTCTCTTGTTACTTTGATGATTTTTATGGACATATAATGTGTACTATTCTTTTATTCCTGGTTTCCGGCTTCCGGTTCGCCCCTGTTTTCTTGTTCGTGAATGATTGTATTTTCCGTTTCAACAGCGTCTTCCGGCGGAACAGGGTCTTCTGCTGTTTCCTCCCCAGCGTCTTCCGGTTGCACGGCAACCGTTTCTCCGACGCCGTCTATTTCTTCGGGAGTTTCTCCCGGAACTTCCCCTGTTTCGTCCCCTATTTCATCTTCAAACTCCGCTTTCAGGATGGAAATCAGATCGTCAACGGTCTGTTCTTCCAAATCCGCGCGTTCGATGATTTCTTCCCGCTTCATGGCCAACACCGCTTTGGCTGTATTGCAGCCGATGTTCTTCAGCGCATCAATGACCCAGGTATCTACTTCATCTGCAAATTCGTCCAGATAAATGTCTTCTTCATTCACTGCGTCAATGTCGCGGAAGACGTCAATCGTGTAATCCGTCAACATACACGCCAGCTTGATGTTCAACCCGCTTTTTCCGATGGCCAGCGACACTTCTTCGGGACGCAGGGAGACTTCGGCTTTGTGTTCGTCTTCGTAGAGGCGGATGGAAGAGATTTTCGCCGGACTCAGGGCGCGCTGGATGAACAGGGCGGTATTGGTCGAATAGTTGACCACGTCGATGTTTTCGTTCCGCAGCTCGCGTACGATGCCCCGGATGCGCGACCCTTTCATGCCGACACAGGCGCCGACGGGATCAATGCGGTCGTCGTAAGATTCTACCGCAATCTTGGCGCGTTCGCCCGGAATGCGGGCAATGGCCTTGATGGTAATCAGTCCGTCGTTGATTTCCGGCACTTCCAGTTCGAACAGTCGTTGCAGGAATCGCTTGTCCGTGCGGGAGAGGTAGATACGCGCATTGTTGTTTTCGCTTTCTACCCGCTGCACCACCGCGCGTATGGCCTGTCCTTTCGCGTAGAAATCGTTGGGGATCTGTTCGCTTTTGGGCAACAGCAACTCATTGCCTTCGTCATCCAGCAGCAGGACTTCCTTTTTCCATACTTGATAGACATCGGCTACGACGATGTAACCAATCAAACTCTTGTACTTTGCGAACAGATTGTCTTTCTGAAGTTCCAGAATTTTGGAGGACAGCGTTTGACGCAGATTCAGAATGGCACGGCGTCCGAAATCCGCGAAATGCACTTCGTCCGTCACCTCTTCGCCTACTTCACAGTCAGGGTCTATCTCGTGCGCTTCACTGATGGAAATCTGCAAGTTCGGGTCTTCTACCCGGCCATCTTCTACGGCGATACGGTTGCGCCAGATTTCGAAATCTCCTTTCTCGGGATTGATGATGACATCATAGTTTTCGTCCGTTCCGAACATTTTGGCAATCACGTTCCGAAACGACTCTTCCAACACGTTGATCATTGTCTCCTTATCGATATTCTTCAGTTCCTTAAACTCTGCCAGCGTGTCAATCATGCTGACTGTTTTTTCTCTCTTCGCCATAACTTTACTTGAATCTAACTATAGGTTTTGTATATTTTATTTCACTGTATGCATATCTCTGTTCTTCAAAGACTTTCACTTTGCGTTTAGCCCCTTCGGGTCTGATTTCCCTTGTGAGGACGAGGGTCACGCCCTGTTCGTCTGCTGCCTGAAGCGTGCCGGTCAATTTCTCGCCGCTCTCGAGCCGCATTTCGACCTCATTCCCTCTGTTTTTTACGTATTGGCGAACGATTTTAAACGGTGCGGAAATACCGGCCGAACCTACTTCAAGTTCGAAATCCTCCACCTCGCGATCCAACCGCTCCTCTATGTAGCGGCTTAGCGCCGCGCAATCGTCGATACTGACGGCCGTATCGTGGTCTATTTCCACCACAATCAGGTTATCAGGTTTCACCGAGACTTCTACAAGGAAACATTCCGATGTCGCCAAATGCGCTTCGGCTAAACGTATGATTACATCTTTTTCAATCATGTCCATAAAAAAAAGGGGGACTTTGCATCCCCTTTTCATCTCCCTTCATTTCCGTTATCGGACGCAAATGTACAAAAAAAATACATGTCCGAAGAAAAAAAAACGGCTTTCCCCTTTTCTTTTCATTTTTTTTTGTATCTTGCTCCGCGAAAAGTTAATTGCCAACAAAGGAGCATGGGAAAAGAGAAATTTCATATCGAATATGTTTTCGACAAGGTATCCAACCACAGTCTGTGGAATCATTTGTCGACGCCGATGGGGCTGTCCTCCTGGTTCGCCGATGAAGTCAGAATCGACAGGGACAAATGTACCTTTACCTGGAACAGGACAGGTGAAGAGGCGGAAATTGTTTTCATAAGACCGGAAACAGCGATTCGTTTCCACTGGCTGAACGATGAAGACAAGCGCTCTTATTTTGAATTTATGATTCACGACATCGAATTGACCGGGGCGACATCGCTTGAAATTACCGATTTTTCCGATCGGGACGAAAAGGCCGATGCCATCGCTCTGTGGGATTCTCAGGTGGATGAACTGAAACGGTCGCTGGGGATTTGACGCAAGCGCGAGACAGGAGCATGGAACAGTAGACGGAGTGACCGTTTTAAGCATGAACGGCAGTCCCCTGTGAGGGGCTTCGTCTATGGGTGTCTCTTCATAGCGTTATGAAGCGCCTTAGGAGCTGTCTGTAAATAAACCATCCCAATTGACGGGAGATGTTTTTTGCCATCCAACGACTGAAAATGCACGCATACCGGGGTATGTAATTATTTTCAGGAGGAAGTAGGGTGAAAAACAGACCCGTAAATGGGTGGTTTATTTTCAGACAGCTCCTTACCTCTTTTTTGCCGGTTGCTTATCCAAACCCGGGTCATCCGTGGTGAGGGGTAACGCACAGGAGATTTAGAGATGGGGGGAATAAATATAAAGTATAACCGTAATGGAGAATGGGTCAGCCCAAGTCCTTGTAGGACGAAATGCAGGTAGCGAACATATCCGCAACGCTTCAAAAAGTCCCGTCAGATAGAGGTATTTGGTCATTTTTAATGCCAAATGGCGCTATCTAACGGGACTTTCATGCGTTCAGCTTTATGAATCTCCCATCCCCTTCTGAAAATCATTGAATCTTTGAATCTCTCTTTCCCAGCAGGAATTGGTTGATTTGTTCGATGATGGTCTCTTTGGGTAAGAAGCCTTGGGCGGCTTGCGGTTTGCCGTCTACCGGGACAAACAGAATCAACGGAATGCTGGTGATACCGAAAGCGGTTGCCAGTTCACTTTCCTTGTCCACATCAATTTTATAAATGTCAATCCGGCCCTTGTATTCGGATGCCAGCTCTTTCATGATGGGGGCTATCCGCTTGCAAGGTCCGCACCAGTCGGCATAAAAGTCGATGATACACGGTTTTTTTCCTTCAAAGGTCCATTGGGCCGAATTTTTTTCGTAATTGTACACTTTGGTCAGGAAATCCGCCTTATTCATCAGGATTACTTCGCCGCCGGCGTTTCCCGTTGATTGAGCATTGGAACAGGCTATATTGAAAAGAGTCAGCGAAAAGAGCAAGCAAAACAGCCATCGCTTTATGCAGGGAGCATCGGACGTAAATGACTTATAACAAAAACCGTCTTTCACGCTTTTCGTTAAACCGGATTTGAAATCAATTTTTTCCATATTTGTTATTTGGTTCTTTGGTTGATAATTTAAACAGGAAGGCAAAGATAGGAAAAAAAGAAACATGGTGGACTTTTGAGTATGAATCGTTGTTAATTTTGAGCAAACCACGAAAATTATAATGGTGAACTACAGGCTTTGCGCAATCCGGAGCGGAGCGAGAGGGGGGGTAATTCGGAGCTGGAAATGTCCATCCTCTTCCTGAACGGCAAAGCCTTTCTCTTCTGACAGTTCCTTTCAAATCCGGATATTCTTTTCAAAAAAACAGCAGAATAATTTTGTTTATAAGATAAACCTGTTTATATTTGCGGCGTATTAATAACTTGTTTTATTTAAAATGGAATGTATATGGAAAGTAATTTGAATCATGAGCAAAGTCTCTCATTAATCAATGAAATGATACAGAGAGCAAAGAACAATTTTCGGGAAGGCAGTATGAGTCCCATGATTTTCTGGGGGTATTTGACGGCCGCCCTGGCGATTGTGAATTATGTGCTGTTGCAGGTACTGGACTGTCCGCAGACTTCATACCGGATCTGGTGGCTGATGTTGCCGGCATGGATCGTGTCGTTTTTTGTGCAGCGTCGCAGGGAACGCAAAGCCCTGATAAAAACTCATCTCGACAGGATTATCCATTCGGTATGGCTTGGATATGTGATTAGCGTAGCGCTGTTTCTGGCCGTAATCTTTGCGACGGCCTTTATGCTTAAGGACAGCCGTCTCCTGCTGCTGATTACGCCGGTCATCCTGCTGATGGTGGGGATGGGTGAATTTGTTACGGCGTATACGTGTCGCAGCAGATGGTGGCGCTGGATAGCCGTCATGTTCTGGGTCAGCGCCATGCTGTGTCTGATTCCGCCGGACTGGATACTTTCGGGTGATAACCGGGTGGCTAACATGTATCAGGGACATCAGCTGCTGATTATGGCCGTCTGCATGATTGCCGGATTTGTCGTGCCCGGACATGTGGAAAACCGTAAAGCGAAAAAGAGCCATGTTCAAGGAGCTTGACTCGCTGCTGCATTCGCAATTGAGGCTGGCGGTCATGTCGATACTTCTCAGCGTGGAGGAGGCGGACTTTGTCTATCTCAAGGAGCAAACGGGCGCCACATCCGGCAACCTGAGCGTGCAGATTGAAAAGCTGAGAGAAGCCGGTTATATTGACGTGAACAAGCTGTTTAAGGGGAAAGTACCCTGTACGGTATGCAGCATCACCCGGAAAGGGATCGCCGCGTTCGAAGCCTATACGCAGGCATTGCAGGACTATATCAACCGGCCGTCCATCTCCTGATGATTCTTTTGCGGAAAGACAGCCGCTGGAGGTATGGAAGTTAGCCGTTGGGAAAGGGTGTTTAATCTGCAAAACCATACCTCCGTACCCGATACAGCCTCTGTCACTGTGTTCCTGCTAACCTGAGACCTGCGGGGTGTATCCCGAAACGTGCGGAGCAAATAACAAATCAGGGAAATACAGAGTGCAGGGAGTAAGACCTGACCGCCGGCAACCGCCGGTTATACGGTGTCCGGCGTAATTATAACAGAACCGAAAAGGGCTGAAAGTCCTTTTCGGTTCTCACAAAATCATACTGCGCGAAGTATAAAAGAATCATTCCAAACCGTCCAAACCGTTTTTTACTTCCATTTGAAAATATACCATATTCATGGTATTTCGCAATCGAAAATTGAACCGTACTTTTGCCTCTTGAAAAAGAGGCTTCCAAAACAAACCCGGTGGCAAACGGATACGGAAGCACTTAACCTATTTATTAAATCAAAAAAAACGTGACAAAGATAAGAATAAATGTATGCAGGAATTGTTTTGCGCGGCAAAAATTTCTTTCCGTATGTATCGGTGTATTTTTTTCGCTGGCCGGATTTTCGCAACAAAACCGTTCAAAGATAGAAGGTCTTGTTGTCGATGAAAAAAGCAAAGAACCTCTGATTGGAGCAACGGTTTTTCTGTCCAGTGAAAAAACCGGCGCCGTATCGGATGAAAACGGTTTTTTTGTTATTTATCCACAAACGTTTCCGGCAATACTTTCCGTTACTTATGTAGGATACAAAAGCGCAGAAGTAATTGTAGAAAAACCTGCCGCGCCGCTGACCATCTCCCTTTCCGAAGATGCCGACTTACTGGACGAAGTAGTTGTCATCGGTTACGGAACACAACGGCGGAAAGAATTATCCGGCGCTGTTTCGAGCGTTTCGCAAGAACAGTTGAAGTACAGCGCCGCCCTGTCGGTCGATGCACTGTTGAGCGGCGCGGTGGCCGGACTGAACGTAACGCAAAATTCCGGACAACCCGGCGCTGCTTCCAGTATCCGTATCCGTGGAGGAAATTCCATTCATGCGTCCAACGAACCGTTGTATGTGATTGACGGTGTGATTGTTTATCCGCGTTCTACCGATGCCGGCGCCGGCAGTAGCGAAGTCGCCGTTGAAAGCAGCATCAATCCCTTGGCTTCCGTCAATCCGGCGGACAT
>JAITAY010000130.1 GCA_031283915.1 Tannerella sp. | reverse complement strand
GGGATGCATCGCTCGGTAGATAAACCGGTATAACCCTGTATTGCATCCTGTTAAGGATGCATCCCTAACGGGATGCGGATAGAGACGTCGCAAAAATGCTACCGGGCGATGCATCCCTGGCGGGATGCTCTGCTACCGCCTTTTAGCGCTTAACTTGATGACATTGAGTTAAAACGGACGGCATCGGAAAAATGGGGCTAAGGAGAAAAATCTCCGTGTCTTCCGTCTCTCCGTGTTGAAATAAGTGCGCTTCAATGTACCGGAACAGCTTATTTATTTCGCGTTACTCATTTCCGTTTTCAGGAACTTTTGATACTGCTTGGAGAGGCGCCGGATGGCAAATTTCCCGGACAGCAGCGCCAGCGGTAATCCGCCGTCGGGAAATACCCACTGGCCGGCAAGGAAAAGATTGCTGATGCCGTCGATCACGCCCGTATGACTTTCCGGCAGGGTACCCGGACGGCTCAGAAAGGACATGTAACTCCCTTTGTATGCATTGCAGAACCTGCGGTAGGTGAGCGGCGTGGCCACGTCTATCACCTGCGCTTTGCCGTCCGTTTCGGGATATACCCGTTGCAGTTCGGCGAGCATCAAGTCGCCAATCCGTTTCTTTTCGGACTGATATTCCTGTTCGGATTTCTCCCTCAATGCGATCCAGCGGTCGCAGGCAAAATTGATAAACCAGATGACGGCCACGGTATTTCCGTCGGGCGAGAAGGCCGGATCGCAGGCATAATGGCGAACATGCACATGCGCAATTTTATCTCCGCCGGCCGTCAACGGCCGGGAAGGCGCCAGTATCAGGCTGTGTGGACGGTGGCTCAGGTCGGTTTCCACACTGAAAGCAATCTGCATCGCGGAAATCAGCGGATATTTTTCGCTGTCGGCAAAGCGCTTTTCATAATACGGAAGCGAATACTTCCCTTCCAGCAGCCGGTTCAACAGGGCATGCATGTCTAAGGCGGGGACAAGAAAGTCAAAGGGACGTGCGGACGTTTCGCCCTGCACCAGAATACCGGTAGCCCGTCCCTGCTCGATCACGATTCTTTCCACCCGGCTGTTCAGAAAAACTTTCCCGCCCAGCGTTTCAAATCGCTGCTGCATACGTTGGGACATCCGGAGCGAACCGCCAAGCGGCCATCCGCCGTCGCCGTTTGCCCGACATGCGATTGCGAGGAACAGCGTGTTGACATGTCTCCGGTCAATGGCTACGCCCAGGAGCAGTTGCCGGATGACCGGCGAACGGAACCGTTTCACGTAATCGGCAACCGAAATTTTCATGCCGGCCAGCATGTCCTTTAGCATAAAAGTACAGGGGAGAAAGAATTTCAGTTTTTCCCAGACCGACATCATTTCCATCGGCTTTTCGACGGGAAGCTGCACTTTCTGAAATATCTTCACCCCGCGAATCAAGTGTTTGACTGCCTTTCTGTCGTCGGGCGAGATACGCAACAGTTCGTCTTCCATTTTCTTTATATCACTGTATAAATGAAAGGTCTGTCCCTGTCCGTCCATACAGGAGGTGATGTGTTCGTGATTCACGATGCCCGTTTCCGCAGACAGGGCGCCGCAGGTCTCCCACAATTCATGCCAGGGCGTACCGGGTTTGGTGCCCGTCATCCAGTGAATGCAGCCGTCAATGTCGTAGCCCTTGCGACGCCACGTGGTGCATTCGCCGCCCACACTGTGATGCGCTTCGTACAACTCTGTATCAAATCCTTGCAGACAGGCGTACACTCCGGCCGACAGACCCGAAATGCCACCGCCGATAATCGCTATTTTTTTCTTTTCGTACATTATTCGGAACGTTTCATGTTAATTTGTCAATAAAAGTAAAGGCAAAAAACGAAACAGCCAAACCGACTGCGGTTTTTTATGTTTTATTATCGGAAGACGTTCATGCAGTTGCCCGCTTTTTCTGACGGTTGCCCCGTTTTTTTGCATCATTGAGCGGCTGTATCAAAATTTCATGTATCTTTGCGGACACAGTTCAAATGCTTAAAACAAAATTGATTGATGAAAAAAAGAAGGTACATCGCATTCGGCAGAATCACGGGTATAGCAGTGGGAATATTCGTGCTGCAAATAATGCATGTTTTTGCGCAAATGAGTGAAGGGGGGTTCCCTCCGAGTTTTCAACACGCCGTTACATTGAGAAGCAGTCAGGCCGTCGAACAAATCCCGGTTACGTTTTACGTGGAAGACCTGAAGCGCGTAGACGAATGGCAGGCCGCAGAGGGTGGCGTACCGGCAGCCGTGGCCACCTTGATCGACGTGGCCTTGAATCCGCAAAATGCAGGCCGCTGGACTACCTTACCCGGCGGCGAAAGCATCTGGCAACTGCACCTGCAGGCCCGGGGAGCCCTTGCGCTTATGCTGTATTATTCGGATTTTTACATTCCCGAAGGAGGAAAACTTTTCCTTTACAATGCCGAAAAAACGCAGGTGCTGGGAGCTTATACACATCGCACGCATCCGTCGGGCGGGCGTTTTGCGACGGAATTTGTAGCGGGCGACGAGCTGACGCTGGAATACGTGGCTTCGCCGGACGACAGCGATCTTCGCATTGACATCGAAGCGGTCGGATACGGATACAATCACCTGTCTGCCGGGAACGGCGTCGTCTCCCTGCGTGCAAGCGCTTCCTGCGAGGTGAATATCAACTGCGAAGAAGGCGACCGCTGGAAAAGGCCGCAAAAAGGCATCTGCCGCATGGTACAGCGGATCGGATCCAAGAGTTATCTCTGTTCGGGTTCGCTGCTCAACAATACGGCTCAGGACTTGAAACCGTATATCCTGACTGCGCAACACTGTGCCGTGGATGGCGACAACAACGAAGCCTCGGCAGAAGACCTGGAACAGTGGACATTCTATTTTCATTATGAAAGAGAGGGATGCAGCAACGGGTCGAATATTGTACCCGCTAAAACCAAGATCGGCTGCCAGAAAATGGCTGCCACACAGACGAACGGCGAGTCCGACGGATTGCTGCTGCTCTTGAACACCGACATTCCGGAAGAGTATGACGTATACTACAACGGCTGGGACAAGCGCGACAAGCCGGCGCTGTCGGGTACAGGCATCCACTGTCCGATGGGCGATTACATGAAGATTTCCACCTACCGGGATCCGGCCGTCTCGAGCACGTTCAAGATAGACAAAACGCTCCAGGGAGATTTAAACGCCCACTGGAATGTGATTTTTGACGAAACCGTGAACGGCTACGGCATCACCGAGAAAGGTTCTTCCGGATCGCCGCTGTTCAACGAAAAGCAGTTGGTCGTCGCTTCGCTGACGGGCGGAAGTTCCACCTGCTACGATCCGGCCGGACAGAACCTGTACGGGAAGCTGAGCTATCACTGGAACAAGTACGAATCTTCGATGGACAAGTATCTGGATCCCTCCGGTTCGGGAGCGGAAACGCTGGAAGGCCGTTACTATAACGGGCAGATGCCTGCTCCCGCCAACCTGAAAGCCGCCTATGAGTCGAAGACGGTCCGGCTGGACTGGGAAGCGCCCGCATCCGGCCACCCGCTGAAATACCACATTTATGACAATGGCGCGAAAACGGGTGAAACAACGGAACTTTCCCTCACGGAGACGGATCCGGCCGCAGGATGGCACGACTACAACGTTTCGGCCGTTTATGAAAACGCGCAGGAATCGGGTTTCAGCGAGACCTCCATCGCCATTCCCGAATACAAGGCGCCGGTGAACGTCTCTGCCGTACCCACGACTTCGGAAAAAGTCGCCGTACTCTGGGAACCGCCCTTGTATGAACAAACCCTCTATTGGGGCAGCGCCCATGCCTCTATGCAGGTGCTTATGGATGACACCAGACGTTTCTACTTCGGCCAGCTCTGGGAAAAGGAAGAGATACAACCTTTTCACGGGAAAACGCTTGCCGCCGTCAAATGCGTGCCCATCCGAAACAACTCGTATGACATTTACATCGTTCAGGGAAGCCGAACCTACCGGCAAAGAGTCGACAATCCGCGGTATGGCACCACGAATACCGTTCCGCTGGCCACGCCTTTTGTCATTGACAGCGCCCGGCCGCTGATCATTTCCCTTTACATTTCCAAAATATCGAATCGTCCCGCAGAATATCCGGCCATGTGCGACGGAGGCCCTGCCGTTCAGGGGAAAGGGAATATTTTTTCGTATGACGGACAAAACTGGGGCACGCTCTACGATGAAAACGACCCGAATGAAGACTTTAATCTGAACTTTTTCATTGCCGCCATCGTCACTTCTACCCCAGGAGAATTGCCGGCCTCCGGGTCCGGCGAACCGGAAACGTTCGCCGTCCGTAAAAGCGTCGGCGGCACCGGACGTCTCGCCGTTTCAACCTACCTTTCGGAAAACATCACGCTGTACAGTCTTCGGCCGACTGCGTTTCCGGAAATATCGGGTTACAACATCTACCGGAATCAAGCGAAAATCGGAACAACGTCCGTTTCAGGCAGAAGATACATCGATCAGGAGCCGCTATTGGGCGGCCGCTATCAGGTATCCGCCCGGTTTGGCGACGAAGAAGGGGCGCTCAGCAGTATAGCGGAAATACCGACGGGAAATGCGGACGTGGAAGAAAATGCCATGGCCATCTATCCGTCCGTGTTTGACAGCCAGGTGGAAATAAAAGGATTCGACCGTGTCGAGCGGGTAGAAGTCTACACCACGGACGGGAGATGTTGCCTGCGGGTAGAAAATCCGGAGAAACAGATTCAAACCCAGTCGCTCCCGGCAGGCATTTACCTTTTCCGCATCTGTCCGAAAGACGGTGCACCCAAAACCTTCCGGGGAATCAAAAGAACAAAACCGTAAACGGGGCGTTTCTCCACGCATGACACGAAAATAACACGCCGCCGGTTCGGATTTTCCCGTTCCGGCGGCGGCGTCTTTCAAGTAGTCGGTAATGTCAACACGGAGACGGAAGACACGGAGGGAAACGGCGAAAAAACGCCGTGTTTTCTCTGTCGTACTCCGTGAAAGAAAAAAGGACACGGAGCAGACAGTACGTTCCGCCGAGAAAGCACAGACAGGGGAAACCCCCGTGTTCTCTGTGCCTCCGTGTTGAAAATGAGTACCTATTATTTATTTCGCATCCCTAAAAGGATACCGCGGACAGTATAAACTACGTCTCCGGAATTAGCCGGGGCAACCGCACCAAAATTAAACTGCACACGGCCTAATGCTGCGAAAAACACGGAAAGCATGCTCTGTTCCGGGACTGCAAAATGTATATCACGGGAAAACGGGTATACGTCGTGTACC
>JAITAY010000079.1 GCA_031283915.1 Tannerella sp. | reverse complement strand
CATGCTCCGTTACGGGATAAAGACGGTGACAATGGGGCCGAAAGGCCCTTTTTTGCCCACGTTGTTTTCGTAGCGGGCGCAGAGTCCCAATTGCCTGCCGCGGTCTTCGTCCGTAAATTCCAGCGTCATCGACGAACGGGTCGAGAAGGAGGAGTTCGGCAGGTGGGTGAGCGAAGGCTTTTCGCCCTCGGGAACGAAGCCCGAACGCAGTTCCGTTCCGTGTACGTGCAGCGGTTTGGCCACGTGGTGTTCGCGGTTGAGAAACCGGCATCCCACGCGCCGCAAAACGGAAGTATCCGTCTCAATTTCGGGAAATTCGTTCGGGTCGACTTCGGGGGTCGGATCGGTGTCGGGCACGGTGAGTCCCAGACGGACACGGTCTTCGTCGGTCAGGTTTTCGTTATACCTGAGTGCGACGTTCACATAATGTCTCACAGAGGAGTCAATGTCTTTCGCCTTTTCCCTGCGGTCGAGGCGGTCGGCTTTGCCGGCGTTGGGACTGTCGGCCAGCGTACAGGCATTGTGATATGCATCAATTTCGCTGCGCAGGGCAGCGATGCGGGCAGTATCGAGGCCCAGACGGCTGACGACGCTACTGTCTTCAAGATACGTGATGAAGTTAATCAGCCACGTAAGCAGTTCCCCGTAAGGCTGGGGCAAATAGTGGGATTTCGGCATACGGAATTATGGATTTATATGAATGTAACTAATGCGGGACATCGCACCCTGTTGCAGCACGAAAGGCGTTACAGTAGCGAATGCCCGTTTTTGAATAGACTGTTTCACAGGCTGTAATGTGGTTTCAGCCTGATATTTTTTCAAGCCGGCAGCGCTTGCTTTCAAGTTTGCAGCGCTTACTTTTAAACTTGCAGCGTTTACTTTTAAACTTGCGACGCTTACTTTCAAACTTGCAGCGCTTACTTTTAAGTTTGCAGCGCTTACTTTTAAACTTGCAGCGCTTACTTTCAAACTTGCAGCGCTTACTTTTAAACTTGCAGCGCTTACTTTTAAACTTGCAGCGCTTACTTTTAAATTGGCAACGCTTGGTTTTCATTGTATGCGACTGCACTTTGAAGGTCTATACAGCCATCACTAATCACTCACCACTAAGAATTTGAAATGCCCTCCAATCAAAATGGATTGTATGTTTTATATGCGTTGGCCTGTTTTGCGTTGCGTTTTTCGGCGCGGCAGCTCGGCCAGAAAACGGTACGTAAGATGCTCTCGGCGGAAAAACTGCCGTATATGCCGGAGCGTATGGTTGCAGGGTCGTTTACCGTCGATCGCCGGGGCGTCAACTTATCCGTTTTTTTCAGTTCTGCGACGGTTCGGGAAGAGAATCCCATGAACGAGCCGGTTGCCGGAAGGGATTTTTCCTGCGGAGGAAAGTACCTGAGATAAAGGAACGGCGGCAAATCGGCAGGCGACAGTCTGTCCGTATCCCGTTTTGCAGCGTCTTCAAACGATTTCAGGATGAGCAACTCCCGGTCACCCGGTTTCAGGCGATTTTCTTCTTTCCTGTCGGGGGAGATAAAGAGGCCGGATTGAATGGCTTTCAATGTTTCTTCATTCAATTGCAGCTTTTCCTCGCCCGACAGGACACGCTGCAACCATACGGAATCCTGCGGCGTCCACTGTTCCTGCGCACAGAGGTTGACAGAGATCCGTATCAACCACAGCATGAATATGCAGCTACCTCTTTTCACCGGCAATCAAATCAGGCAGGGATTCAAAGGCGGGGACATGCATCCGTCCGCCTCCAAATCCCTGCACTCCGGTTGTTATCTGTCAACTCCAACACTCTCCACCGTCAATATCCGAACAACTCTTCCAGGGACAGTTCCCTTACTTCGGCAATCTTTTTCAGATAGTCGAAATCAATCCGGTCTCTTTTTCCAATTAAGAGCACCGAATAGCAAGCCGGGCTGATGTGTTCATCAAAATACTTCTGCACGTCATCCAGTTTCATGGTCTGAATCGTTTCATAGACGGGTTTCCGGATGTCGTAATCAATGCCGCGGTCTTTCAGAGACATGTAGTTCCAGAAGATATTCGATTTGATGATTCGTTCCGAACGCATGTTGTTCAGTACATATTCCTTGCTTACTTCAAAAGCCTTTTCCGATTTGGCCATCGTGGTCAGCATTTCACGGAAAGCATCAATGGCGGTTACCATTTTGTCGGACTGCGTGCCCACATACGCCTGAACGTAATTGGACTGACCGGCACGCGGCGGCTGGGATACATAAGTATACGCCGAATAAGCCAGTCCGCGGGCTTCACGGATTTCCTGGAACACAATGGAATTCATCCCTGCGCCGTAGTATGAATTGAACATGGATTCGAAAGGCATCAGTTCGGGGTTGAACGTCACGTCTTTGGCCAGCAGTATGATTTCGGCCTGCACCATGTCGTAGTCGGCGAAATAGACGACCGGCTTGTCCATCGGCAATTCGGGATATTCCACGCGCGGAGGAACGTCTTTCAACACATCGGGCGTGTGGAGCTTCTTCAACATTCCGGCGATGCGGCCTTCCGGATCAGGCCCGTAATAGAAATAGCCATGCCGGCAGGAGCCGAACTGCTTGATGATGTCAATCAGTTCCTGCGGGTCAGTGGCTTTCAGTTCTTCTTCGCTCAGCAAGTCCGTAAAGGCCGATTTCGGGCCGTACTTGAGGTAATTCACCAGTCCGCTCCGCAGGATTTGCGACTTGTTGAGCTTGGCGTTCGCCCGTTGCTTGAGGATGTCGTCCACCAGGTTGTTGTATGCTTCCCGGTTGACGGCCGCATCGTTCATCATTTCCTCTATCAGTGCGAGCGAACGGTCGATCGTTTCGTCCAGACCGAACACGCTGACATAGGAACGGCTGGAAGTGGCCGACGCGCTGAAATCCATGGCCAGCTTGTACATTTCCATTTTCAATGCTTCAGGCGTATATCTGGACGTTCCGAGATAGGGCAGGTAACGAAATGCCAGCGCCAGTTTTTTGTCGGTGACGTTGGATATTTCCACAAACTGATCTAAGGTGTAAATCTTGTTGGAGACATTTTTCGTATAGTAGAAGTCAATGCCGTCTTTGAGCGTTTGCTTTTTGATGAGTGCCCCGTAATCAAGAAATACAGGTTCGATAGGCTCCGGCTTCATGGCCAGTATTTCACGGGCGAAGTCCGATTCGTGGTCGCGGTTAATCGCAATCGGGGTGATGTGTGGCTTGTCAACAAGCACTTTCTCCCTGTTTTCCCCGGTTCGCTTGTAAACGGTTACGTAATTGTCCCTGAAAAATTCATTGGCAAAGGCGACTAACTCTTTCTTGGTGATACGTGACATTTCATCCATTTTGGAGAGATAATCTTTCCATTCCACTTCGTTGATGAATGATTCAAGGAACGAGTACACGCCATCACGCCCGTCCGTTATCTGAATGAGTTGCAGTTTCTGGTTATTGATGGTAGCTTCCAGCAGGTCTTCGTCGAAATCGCCAGCCTTCAGTTTTTGGATTTCGTCCTGTATCAGCCCGCTCACTTCCTCGAGCGTCTGGCCTTCCCGCGGCGTACCTATGAACACGAATATCCCGTAATCTTTCAGCTTTTGCGTCCCGGCAACCATTTGCAGGACTTTTTGCTGCTGCAGCAAATCCAAATCCACCAAACCCGCTTTCCCGTTATAGAGAACAGAGCCGATTAATTCCAGATACAACGCATCCTTTGACTTGGCATCGCCATAACGATAGCCGACTAGGACCTGTTCCTGGTCGGGTGTGGAGATTTCAAACGTCTTCGGTGCGGTCAGCGGCGCTTCGGCGACCGGGGCTGCGTGTTTCAGGTTTTCGTCCGGCTTCATCCGGCCGAAATGTTTGTCGACTAACTGGATGGTGTTTTCAAAATCCAAATCGCCACACATCAGCACAGCCATGTTGTTGGGGACATAATAACATTTCTGAAAGGCCATGACACTGTTCATCGAGGGATTCTTCAGATGCTCCGGCAGTCCGATGATGTCCACCTTGTACGGATGTTCGGCAAACAGGCCCTCAAAGAGCTTGCTCCACATCCGCGAAGTCCCCCTGTCCTGATACATGTTGAACTCTTCGTACACGGTTTCCAGTTCCGTATGGAAAAGACGCATCTGGAAGTTGGTGAAACGGTCGTATTCGAGCTTGAGGAACCGGTCGATTTCATTGGCGGGAATTTCATTCACGTAGACCGTCATGTCGTAGCTGGTAAAGGCATTCGTTCCCGAAGCGCCCACCGCACCGACAATCTTGTCGTATTCGTTGGAAATCGCATACTTGGCGGCTTCCTGCGAAGTGGCGTCGATCCGGCGGTAGATTTCCTTTTTCTGCTCGGGCGTCGATGCCGCCTTATGCTCCTCGAACAGCGCGGCAATGCTGTCGAGCAACGGTTGCTCCTTTTCCCAATCGGATGTGCCGACATGGCTGGAACCCTTGAACATCATGTGTTCCAGATAATGCGCCAGCCCCGTATTGTCGCGCGGGTCGTCTCCGGAACCCACTTTTACGGCAATCATTGTCTGAACACGAGGCTCGTCCGTATTTTTCGACAGATACACCTTCAATCCGTTTTCCAGCGTGTAGATGCGCGCCTTGAACGGGTCATTCATCACTTCTTCATAGGCATAGCCATTCCCGTCGGTCTGCGAAACGACTTCATACCCTTTTTCCGGAGTGCATGTTATCCACAAGCATAACGGAATCCATAACAAAATTGATTTTCTCATATCATTAAATTTTAAAATGTAATCAGATTCAAAGATATAACGATTTCTTTTAATAATCGCATACTTTGTCGCTAAAAATCAAGAGGAACGTAGAGGAACAGGCTACAGGATATATTTTGTAGCTGTCCCCGAAATATCCTGTGCACAGGATAACTGGATGGTTTATTTACAGACAGCTCCTTAGCCGGACGCGAGGATATTTACGGACTGATTGACCGTTTTTTCGAAAAACGAAGGCGGTGTAAAGACAAGAGGTAGTGTTACACAAGAGAAATGCGTACTGTCGGCGAAAAAACACGTATTATCGGCGCGATAATACGTGTTTTTTTGATAGTAGACAGTATGAGTAGTAACTCATGTTACGCAGGTTTATCATTTTGACCGTACTCAAATTCTTTTCCGGGCGTTTTTTCGCCACTTGCACAAATGAGGTTGTCGAACCTGATGTACGTAACCTGAAACAGTCATACGGGCACACCATATTTATTGTGTATCTTTGTCGCGTGTGAAACAATAATGAAAAAAGAAAGAAAAATGGCACGTTATCTTGATCCTAAAAATGATTTGATCTTTAAGAGAATATTCGGAACGCATCCGCATCTGCTGACGAGTTTTCTCAATGCGCTGATGCCCCTGCCTCCCGACAGGCGGATTGAGTATATCGAATACCTGTCACCCGAACAGGTACCCGACAGTCCGCTTGGCAA
>JAITAY010000088.1 GCA_031283915.1 Tannerella sp. | reverse complement strand
TAGTAGTCGGTAGTTCTGTGATGCGACGAAGCTGTCCGCTCAACCCCTCACGTTTACGCCTTTCCCTCCAACTGCCGCTTTTCTGCCAACCGCCCTCTACTTACTACTAACTACTAGCTCCTAACTACCCCTTTATGCACAAAACTATTTCGCGCGCAGTACATTTGATGCTTTTTATTTTCGGGCTTGGAAATCTGAGGTTTTTCATCTACTTTTGCGAGCGCTTGTTGAACCGCGTTAAAAACAAGATAAGAATGAAACATCCGGATGCTGCGCTTGTCTGCTTTTCCGGCGGACAGGACTCTACAACTTGCCTGTTTTGGGCAAAAAAACAATTTGCAAAGGTCGAAGCCCTTTGTTTTACCTACGGGCAGAAACATGTGCTCGAAGTCGAAGTCGCACGAAAGATTGCGGAGACGGCGGGAGCCTGTTTCCATCAGATGGATCTCTCCCTGTTAGCTCATTTGTCGCCCAATTCACTCACGGATCCTTCCATCGAAATGGATCCGGAAACGCCTGCCAACGGCTATCCCAATACGTTCGTGCCGGGACGCAACCTGGTTTTTCTCGTCTTCGCCGCGATTCTGGCACGGAGCAGAAAGATCTTTCATCTGGTCACGGGCGTTTCGGAAGCCGATTTCAGCGGCTATCCCGATTGCAGGGATACCTTTGTCCGTTCGTTGAACGTGACGCTGAACCTGGCCATGGATGAGCAGTTCGTCATCCATACCCCCCTGATGAACCGCGACAAAGCCGAAGTGTGGCAACTGGCCGACGAGCTGGGCGTGTTTGAACTGGTGCGCACGCAGACGCTCACCTGCTACAACGGGATGCCGGCGGATGGCTGCGGTCACTGTCCGGCCTGCAGACTGCGGCGCGAAGGACTGGAGAAATATCTCCGTATGCGGCAACGAAACGCTTGAATAATATGAAATGGAATAATGATATGGAACGTTCGGAAGAAGGATTGACGGCCTTAGGCCGCAAGACGGAGTATCAGACAGCGTATGCTCCGCAGGTACTGGAAACCTTTGCCAACCGGCATCCGGAGAATGATTACCGGGTGCGTTTTCACTGTCCCGAATTTACGAGCCTGTGCCCGATTACCGGACAGCCGGATTTTGCCACCATACAAATCGACTACCTCCCGGACTGTCGGATGGTCGAAAGTAAAAGCCTGAAACTCTACCTGTCCGGTTTTCGTAATCACGGCGCTTTCCATGAAGACTGCGTCAACCTGATTATGAAAGACCTGATACGGCTGATGGATCCCAAATACATCGAAGTGAGCGGTTTTTTCACGCCGCGCGGCGGCATCCGTATCCATCCGTTTTGCGCTTACGGACGCCCCGGTACCAAATACGAATCCTGGGCTGAAGAGCGCCTTGCCCGTTATCCCGTGCACCATGAGTAAGTACGGAGAAAAAACGGCGCCCGACTTTCTTTTCGAAAGCAGTTGGGAGGTATGCAACAAGATTGGAGGCATCTACACGGTGCTTTCTACCAAGGCGCGGACGCTGCATCAGCAATATGGCGACCGCGCGATTTTCATCGGCCCCGACCTCGGACAGCCCAATCCCGATTTCATCGCCGATGCATCGCTTTTTCCCGAATGGACGGCGCACGTCAAGGCGCATGAGACGTTGCGACTCAAGACGGGACGCTGGAACGTCGCCGGAATGCCGCCCGTCATGCTGGTTGACTTCAAGCCCTGTTTCCCCGAACGGAATACGCTGTTTTTCGAGATTTGGGAAACCTTCGGCGTTGATTCTTCCGTCGCATACGGAGACTACGACGAATCGTGCATTTTCGCCTGTGCCGTGGCGCAGACCATACAGAGTTTTTACCGCTTCCATCGCCTGGACAAACAGCAGGTGGTAGCCCACTTCGACGAATGGATGCTGGGGATGGGGCTGCTCTATCTCCGCAAACACCTGCCCGCCGTGGCCACCGTTTTCACGACCCATGCCACGACCGTCGGACGTTCCATCGCCGGCAACGGCAAACCGCTCTACGGGTACATGAAGGGGTATTACGGCGACCAGATGGCGCGGGAACTGCACGTCGAGGCCAAACACGCTTTGGAGAAGCAGGCGGCTCATCAGGCCGACAGCTTCACGACGGTCAGCGACATTACCGCCCTGGAGTGTGCCCGGTTGCTGGACAAGGCGCCGGACATGGTCACGCCGAACGGTTTTGAACCGGACTTTGTCCCCTCGGGCGAAGCGTATCATGCCAAACGCGCCGGTGCGCGGGAGACCTTGCTCCGGGTAGCGGAAAAACTGCTGGGTGCGCCGGTTGATCCGGATGCATTCCTGATTGCGACCAGCGGGCGCTATGAGTACCGCAACAAAGGGATCGACGTCTTCATCGACGCCATGAACTGTCTCCGCCTGTCGGGCGAGCTGCAGCGCGAAACGCTGGCCTTCCTCCTGGTACCTGCCTGGGTCTATGCGCCGCGAGCGGATCTGAAAGCGGCGCTGGAGCAGGATTTTCCGCAGACGGTTCCCATGCAGACGCCTTTTCTCACGCACTGGCTCCACCGGATGGCGGACGACCCCGTGATGAACTTTATTCTCCACGCCGGTTTTGCCAATCGCCCGTCCGACAGGCTGAAAATCATCTTCGTCCCCTGTTACATGGACGGCAACGACGGCATTTTCAACCTCCCGTACTACGACTTGCTGATCGGGATGGATGCGACCGTTTTCCCATCCTATTACGAGCCGTGGGGATACACGCCGCTGGAAAGCATCGCTTTCGGCGTCCCGACGGTGACTGCCGACCTGGCCGGATTCGGCGCCTGGGCGAAAAGCATCGTTACCGGAGAAACGGCGGATGAGGGCGTTGCCGTAGTCCACCGCACGGACGACAATTATTTCGAGGTGGTAGAAACCGTTGCCCGTATACTGATGGCCTTGAGCCGGAAGGAGGAAGCGGAACGGAAGGGCATCCGGAAGGCTTGTTTCGACCTGGCTGCCAAAGCCGGATGGAAACACTTTATCTCCTGCTACGACAGGGCGTATGAACAGGCGCTCGCAAAGGCGGCAGAAAGAAATGCACGGCACACGGTATGAAGAACTGAGTAAAAAGGTAGATAGTAGATGGCAGTCGGGAGGAAAGCAGCGTTATGAGGGAAAGAAACAGAAGTTACCATATCACGAGCTACCGACCGCTATGCTACTATCTACTAACTACCTCATATCTTTGTGCACGCAATATAAACAACTCATGAATAAATTCATGAATAAATTAATGATGTATGGATTTCAGTGAATTATTGAGACCGGAGATTATCGGGAAAGATGAAGAGGTGATAACGTCTCTCCGTCGCTCGCCCTATCCCGTGATCCTGTATGGCGCGGCGGAGGACGTGGGAGACCGGATTGTAAAAAAACTGTCGGAAAACGACTTGCGCATTGTCGGGGTGGCGTTGGACGGGGACTGTCCCGCCGTCACCGGTACACCCGCCCTGTCGGGCATGAAAGTTTACACGCCGGCGGAGGCGGACGAACGCCTCGCAGCATATCATGTCATCATCGGTTTTGTCAAGGGATATGGCCAGGCGGATGGCATCGCACGCAAATTTCGTAATGCCCGGTCGGTAGCCTGTCTTTCCGAACTGTTCGACATGGAAATCATTACGCCTGCCTTCGTCAGGGAACACCGGGAAGCGCTGGAAGCCCTTTACGACAGCCTCGGCGACCCGCTCTCCAAAGATTCCTTCGTCGCCTACCTGCTGGCCAAAACCCGTCAGGACATGCACTACCTCCCGCCTTATTTCGACAAGATACAGTACTTCCCCGCCGGACTTTTTACGCTGACAGACCGTGAATCGTATTTCGACTGCGGCGCCTTCACGGGCGACACCATCGCCGATTTCCTGTACGCAACCGGCGGCAAATACCGCCATATCTGGGCGGTCGAACCCGATCCGTCCAATTACCGGCAACTGATGCGCTACATCGCCGGACGGCGATTGACCGGCATTGATGTGGTGAACAGGGGGATATACAGTTTCACCGGATGGCTGCCCTTCCAGGCGGAAGGGAGTATGCTGTCGATGATCAGCGAAGAGGCGTCGCAGACGATCGAGGTGGATACGATCGATCGCATCGCGGCAGGTCAGCCGGTCACGTATATCAAAATGGACGTGGAGGGCGCCGAACTGATGGCGCTCCACGGCGCCGAACAAACCATCCGCACCTACCGGCCATTGCTGGGAATCAGCATCTATCACCGGCAACGCGACCTGATCGACATCCCCGCCTTCATCCACTCCCTCGTGCCCGAATACCGCTTTCATTTCCGGGTGCACAAGAAATTAGCCATCGACACCGTATTATACGCCCTCGCACCACAATAGCCAAAGGTCCGATGCTTCATAACGCTGTACATCGACACGCGCTAACATTTCAACACGGAGTCACGGAGTTCACGGAGGGTTCTCTCCGTATCCCTCCGTGTCTTCCCGGTAGCGTTCCGTGAAAGCAAAAAGAACACGGAGAAGCCCGTACGTTCCGCCGGGAAAGCACAGAGAGGAGAACCCTCCGTGTCTCTGTGCCTCCGTGTTGAAATGAATTCGTTATTAATCACTAATAATTATTCATTTACCATTAATCCATATCGGGAGAGCAAATTGTTTTTAGTCCACATTTCGTATTTATTAAATGTGGGCTACAAAAAAAACATGACGGACTGCTTTCTCTCACAGCAAACGGTCTCTGTTTCCGCTTCCCTGCCGGGGAGGTCGGAAGGTATGAGATTGCCGGGAAGGATTTCACTCCTCCCCCCCCTGTACACATTTTGACAATCAGGTTCGATTTCTTTTAATTTCCATCTTCGGAGCATTCCCCGGAGCTGACGGAATCCCTTTGTCTCCGGCGACACCCTGCGCCCGCCTGTCGGACGGGGAAAACCGGACGGCGGCGACCGCTTCGCCATTACGGAC
>JAITAY010000065.1 GCA_031283915.1 Tannerella sp. | reverse complement strand
GTTGGCCGTCAGCAGATTTCTTTTTTCCTGTGCCGATACATATACCGACAAACAAATAACTACAAATAAATAAATGTATTTCATAATGCTGTTTTTTTTATAATTTCATAATATCATCTTTTCAATTACTTACGCTATCCTCGTATTTTCGCATACTGTCCTCGCAAAATTACGTCCCGCGCGGGATAAATCCATCTTGTCCGGGTTTAATAAGAGCGTCCTGCTGCGTGACTGTTGCGGCAGGACGCTTGCTTATGCTATTGTTCCCAGCCCGGATTCTGATCCAGTTTATCGTTCAATTCTCTTTCCTGCTCCGGTATGGGCCACAGGTAGTAGCGCTCGGTGAATTTCCGGGTGAACAGTTTTTCACCTCTGAAATCAAGCACATCATGATTCAACCCGAAGACGGGGTCATCGGTATGTGCTGTCCGCCATCTTCTGACGTCGAAAAACAAATGTCCTTCGCCCGGAAATTCGTGATACCGCTCCAGCCGGATATACCGTCGCATTTCGTCTTTGGACAGTCCGTCCGGTAAATCGGCCACACCAGTTCTTTTCCTGACGCGATTTACGGCGTCGTAGACGGCGTCAACAGCTCCGCTCTGCTCGTTCACCGCCTCGGCATACATCAGGAGCACATCGGCAAAACGAATAACGGGAATATCGTTGGGCGAGTTCCACCGGACTTTGTTCTCGTTAGCAATATTGACGAACTTGCGCCAGTTATAACAGGCATATCCCGAAAACTCAATCCGGTAGGCCGGAGGCGTCGCGCTGGCATAGTCGGCATACGGCCAATACACTTTGTATACGGTGCTGTTCAACCCGATAAAGGTATCTGTCGGCATGATCAGGTTCCCTTGCAGCCGCTTATCGACTGTTTGCAGATTCGTCTCATACCATGCCATCAGCGCCACGCCGTAGTTAAATTCGGTATCGTAATCGCTCCGTCTGGGGCGGGTACTCAAATCCACCGGCGTCCCGTCCCGGTTGACGGACGTTTCAAAGGGCAGATGAGACGCCAGACAATAAGACTGGGCATACTGGTAGGTTGCACGTCCCCCGTACCATTCTTCATACATACTTCCCAAATCGGCCTGGTCAATCATCTGGATGGAATAAACGACTTCCTTGTTGTTTTCCCATTTGTAATCGAACAACTGCCAGTATTCCGGATGCAGGTCATAATCGTAAGGCGAGGCTAACAGTTTTCCGAATTGCTCGGCTGCCTTGTCCCACTGGTTGTCGTACAGGTAAGTTTTGCCCAGCATGGCTGTAGCGGCGCCTTTGGTAATCCGTCCGTAGTCCGCGGCGGCATACGACACCGGCAACGCTTCGATAGCGTCCATGAAATCCTTAATGACAAACGCCTTGACTTCTTCGGCTGTGTTTCTGGGCAGATAGGTCTCGGAGGGCAATACCGGCCTGTCCAGAATGATCACACCGCCAAACAGATGCCAAAGGATAAAATAGGATATGCCCCGGAAGAATTTGGCTTCTCCAATCATCCGCTTAGCCATGTCAGGCGTGATATTCGGATTGTTTTCCAGATTGACGATGGCATCGTTGGCAGAACGTATTACCCGGTAAAAATTTGTATACGTATTCAGAAATTCCCCGCTGCGCGTCGTGGCGGTGTTCATCTCAATGGCTGAACCGCGGAAGTAATTGTAACCGTCCGGCCCCCAGCAGGTGAAATGATAGGCGTAACCATGCATAGCCCACTCCCGCCGTGCATTGCTGTAAATTCCATTGACAGCCATCAGGGCATTGTTGTCCGAAGTCCAGATGGTGCCGCTGGCAAGCGAGGTATAGGGCGTCCTGTCTAAAAAGCCGTCATCACAGCTTGCCATCAATAACAGTGTCAGGCACAGACAAAAATTAAATTTGATTTTCTTGTTCATCTTGATTTCTTTTTAAGTTAAAAATTCACGTTCAAACCGCATGAAACTGTTTTCATTAATGGATAGTTCACGTCGGCGCTGTTGGACGAACTGGTCGTCTCGGGATCCATGCCCGGATAAGAGGTGAAAATGAAAAAGTTTTCCAGATTCACATATACCCTTATCTTGTCTATCTTGATACTTTGGGTTATCCGGGGTGGAACGGTGTATCCCAGTTGCAGCGTTTTTACCCGGAAATAGCTCGCGTCGTGCAAATGATATGCGGAGGTTTGCTGATTCCTGGCGTCGCTGATGTATATTTTGGGAATCGTGGTACTGTGATTCGTTTCCGTCCAGGAATCCATATATTTTGTGTTAAAAAGGTAACCCGGCGTGACATTGAAACTGAAAAACGCTGCCGCAGTATATTTATCCCATCCTGAAACACCGGTAATCAGTGTGTAAAAATCAAATCCCCTGTATTCGGCAGAAAGGTTGCCACCGTAGGTAAATACGGGAAAGGGATTGCCTTTCAACACCCTGTCGTCGTCGTTGATTTTCTTGTCTCCGTTCCGGTCTTTATACAGAAAATCTCCGGGTCCGGGCGTGACGGGACTGAATGTCCATCCGTCGGCCACCAACTGATCGATTTCAGCTTTGTCCTGGACGATATGGTCGATTTCGCGCACATAAAATTTGTCAATGGGTTGGCCTTCCGTCCAGACGCCTACCCCGTGAGCTTCCAGCAAATCGCCTTTGTACTGCACGATTTTGTTGTGGTTAACAGAACCGTTGAACCCCACGGCGAGAACGAAATCCCGTCCGATGGAAGTACGATAGCTGATGTCGCCTTCAAATCCGCTGTTGCGCACTTTGGCGCTGTTCAGCATCGGTGCTGTAAGCCCGCCGTTCACGTAAGGAATGGGATTGCGATACAGAATGCCATGCGTGAGTTTGTCGTAATACTCCAGCGAAAGAGATACTTTCCGGAACAGACCTGCATCTATTCCCAGGTTAAAGGCATTCACTGTTTCCCAGCTCATCCGGTCGTTAGCAATGGCGCCCGGCGCCAGCCCCTTGACCACAGTCCCGTTAAAGCTGTAATTGGCCGCCGCATACACGTCCTGCCAGTCATAGTTTCCGATGCTGTTATTCCCCAGCTGTCCCCATGACGTTCTGAGTTTCAAATAGTCTACCGTATTGTGAAGACTGCCCCAAAAAGCTTCTTCCGAAATTCTCCATCCTGCCGAGAAAGAGGGAAAAACGCCCCAGCGCGAAGCGGGTGCGAACCGCGAAGAACCGTCTGCGCGAAGGTTGGCTTCAAACAGATACTTATGAGCATATTCGTAATTCAACCGGCCAAAAAACGAACGCATGGCAAAGTCGGAAGCCGTACCGCCGGAAGATACGTTGGTCGGCGCAGCGTCCAGTACCGGCGTGTCCAGACTGTACAAATCCTGCTTGCTGGCAGAGAAGGAATTGGATTTGTAATATTCCTGATTGAATCCTGCCAGCACATGCAGGTCATGTACATTTGCAAACGTTTTCGAATAATCCGCATAAATATCCGTCACATAGCGTGCCGTCTTGGAATAGGAGTTACTGATGCCGAGCACTCCGCTCGGGGTAAACATCTCCGTTTCCGTCTGAAAATTCCATCTGCTGGCTGGACGGTTACTGCTCCATGCATCATAGTTATACATGTCGATAAAATAGCTTCCCGTGATGTTCAGACCCTTTACCGGCGTAAGGACGGCATATATTTTACCGGTGTAGCGTTGCCTCATGTTTTCACCCATTGCATTTTCCAAACTCATTAATACGTTGTTTGCTGCGCTTTCATTGCCTCCCGTCATGGCGCCGCCGTACCGTCCGTCGGGATGTCTGGGCAGCAGACCCGGCGTAGTTGCCGGCCACCACTGGAATACGCCATTGGGACCGGCCGGCTCTGCACTCCCGAACATTGCGGTCAGGATATTGCCCAGTTTGAGCCAGTCATTGACCTGATAGGCCAGGTTATTTCTGAAAGTATATCGTTTATAACCCGTGTTTGCCATCAGTCCCTGATTGTCCAGATAATCAAAAGAGGTATAAAATCCGATTTTACTGCTTCCTCCTCTTGCCGAGAAACTGTGATTCTGGATCATATCCGGCGTCAGTACGGCATCCCACCAGTCGGTATTCGGATAAAGGAGCGGGTCGGTTTTTGACTTTTCCCTCCATTCGTCTATCCGTTCCTGTGTAAAGGAGGGTGTCCGGTTGGAATTGCGGTCAACCTGATTCACCAGTGTCATGTGATCGGCCGTATTGCTGATGACATCAAACAATTTAGTAGGTTGAGAGCTTCCCACAGAACCTGTATAATTAAAGGTAACTTTTCCGCCGCTGTCCGATCCCGATTTGGTTGTCACCAGAATGACGCCGTTAGCCGCTCTCGAACCATAGATAGCGGACGATGCCGCATCCTTTAATATGGAAACAGATGAAATGTCGCCAGGGCTTAAACTGTTGATGTCTCCGGGTTGTCCATCAATCAGTATCAGTGGGTCGCTGTTGTTTAATGTTCCTATTCCTCGGACTCGCAGGCTCGCATTATCGGAACTGGGTGTTCCGCTGGATTGCCGGACGACCAGTCCCGACGACAGACCGGACAAGGCGGAAGAAACGCTCGTCAAGGGCCGGGCGGCAATTACTTCGCTCTCAAAATTAACATTGGATACGGAACCGGTCAAATTCACCTTCTTCTGTGTTCCGTAGCCCACGACGACCACTTCTTCCAGCGTCTGCAGATCTTCCTGCAGGATGATTTGCAGCTGTGTCCGATTCCCCACAGCGATATCCTGCGTTACATATCCGATATAGGAAACGACCAGCGTTGCTTCCGGCGATACAGCCAGGCTGAATTTGCCATCCATATCGGTTACTGTTCCGTTCGCCGTTGCACCTTTTTCCACAATATTCACCCCGATTACCGGCTCGCCCGTCTGGTCGACGATTGTGCCCGTGATTTGGATTCTGCTCTGCTGCGGTTCGAGCGTTTCCGAAGAATCGCTGCCGCGGGCGTTCGTCGTCCATACCCCCATCATCAGGAGAAAAGCGGACAGCGTCATGACATGTACAAGTTTTTTAAGTTTGGCATTTTTCATGCCGTCAATTAATCTGTTTATCATATTATTATAGATTAAATTTTGTTTTTTAATATGGTATTTCTCACGTTTTAAAGTTGACGCGACCGGAAGACGGTACCGGCATTTTCCGATCGTTTGATATCATCCGTTCATTTCGTTTTTGTCATAGGCATTCCGTTTTAAAGGGGTTAATAAATGCTGTTTTATTCCATGGCAGGCATCGCCGCGACATAGCCGTAAATTTACCTGCCGAACATAAAATTCTTGCTCCTCTACTTTCAATTACTTGTTTTGGAGCATGATC
>JAITAY010000186.1 GCA_031283915.1 Tannerella sp. | reverse complement strand
GAAGTGCGTATGAAGATAATTAAATAAGTCGTACAGCATTGATTCAGTCTATGGAGTAATCATTTTTGTCTTTTTTATAATTTATAAATTACAACGATGCAAAGATAAGAAGAATTCCTATTTTTGCAAGTACAAAAATAATGAATAAATACGATTATACTGCGCGCGGTATAGTTTTGTGCTTTGCCCGTCAGGGTAAACATATCATAAGCATTTTCAGGAGGAAGTATGGTGAAAAACAGACCCGTAAAGGGGTGGTTTATTTTCAGACAGCTCCTAAGATTGCAAGATGAAAAAAGAAATACTGAACGCTATTTTTTATCTGCTGAAAACCGGTTATCAGTAGTCTGCCCGCGATTTCCCCCGCTCGGTACAGTCTCTTTCGCTACATTGCAACGAAGAGCAAGTCCCCAAACCTGCTGTAAAGCAGGAGTTTTACTTTCAACACAATGCTGTCCGGAAACTGTGCCGAGTAAGGGTTTTGTTCACGGGTTATTTTACATGTCTGCTTTGGGAATGAGCCGTACCGGCCCGATAAGACCGGATGAAATCAAAGCGTCGTCTTTCTTCCAGAGATTCCACATGCAGAAGGTCTGCCGTCCGCCGGGGTCGGGTTTGCCTTCCCAAAGCCATTGCGGCCAGCTTTCCAGTGTGCCGTCGGGTTTCCGTTCCGGCACCGGAGGAAGAAATTCATCGCCAATCAGCCGGTTCGGCCAGAGATTCGTTACCCGTATTTCCAGCGTGTTTTCTCCTTTCAGATTGAGGACATCCGTCACATCGACTGTTTTTTCCAATTTCCAGAGTACGCCAAGTTCCCGGCCGTTAATGATCACTTCGGCCAGTGCATCGACCATTCCGAGATCCAGTTCGACCCGTTGACCTGTTGTGAAGAAATTCTCCGGAAGCTTCAACGATTTTCGGTAAACGGCCGTGCCACTGAAATATTTGATGCTTTCGTCCGGCGAATCGCTCCACGAAATCAGCCGGTCAAACGTCGTTTCTTTGTCCGGAAAACGGACAGACCAGCTTCCGGACAATTCAAGCGGCTTGTTCAGCGAGACTTTCTTTTCGAACGTTTTCCCCGAAGCTGTCCGAAATGCATACAGACCTTCGCGATGAAATTGCAGACCTCCGGCGTTTAATTTAAGAAGCGGTTCAGCGCCTGTCTCATCGGGCGTTTTCGCTTCCGGTCCGACCGGAACACGCAAATCTACAATAACCGTTCCTTCATGCGAGAGGAGAACTATCGGGTCTGCATTTTTTGAGTTTGCCTGCCGCGGAAAAACGACAAATACCGATTCGGTGGACGAGAGCGGCAACAACAGTCTCGTAATGCCCTTCTCCGTATGATATGCAGGCGCTTTAACGATTTTACCCGTTTCGGGATACCATATTTCGGGCTGCCCGGCAGCTCGCAGTTCAACTTGTGCCAACAGATACGACTGCTCAGGATTGGCTATAAAGTAAATATCGGCATCGGCAGAGCGGCGGTGATTCCGGGTTAATTGCCTGTTCGCACCGAAATCAGGCCGGATGCCTTTGGCTGCCAGTACGTCTTCAGGCTGTTTACCCCAGATGATCCGACCCTTTCCGTAAGTGTGTTCTCCGGAAGACGCTACGGCATCGCCCCACAGCTCTGCGGCAAGCGTTGCGACTTGCCGGTCATTTTCGGGATAACCGGCCAGCCCGAATGTACCTGCCGGCTTTTTCCCAATGACCGTTGCCCCGTCGCGTACCAGTTCGGTGACTTTTTTCAGCAGTTTTTCCGTCATAAGGTCGCTTTCGGGCAGTACAAGGATTTCGTATGCTGCGCCACTCGGCAGAGTCAGTTTGCCATCATTCACCGACATTTGATACACGGCGTCGGCGCCGCACTGATCCCACGGGTAGCCGTTAAGAGGATGTCCGGGGAAGTCCTGTGGCGAATCTTCGGCTTCCACATAGGCAATATCTGCCACAAAATTACCTTGACGCAGCATGAATTGACAGCGGGTCAGGTATTCGTGCCATGCCGGGGTCAGTTCCCACCATGTTTGTGTCCTTTCATAGTGAACGCCCCACGGCCCCATCATCAGTCCGGGTTTTACGTTTATCCACGGCTGGAAGGAATAACGGTGAAAGATAAAGCGATTGATGCCTTCACCGAAGGCCAGATCGCCCAAAACCTTCATCGTGCCCGGATGTTGGATCCAGCGTTCTGTGTTCGTTGAAGTAAAAGCTTCCGCACCAATGATTTTTCTGCCGTAAACATGTCCGGCAGAGGCCATTCCCCGGCAATCGAAGAGGCGCCAGCCGTTTTCGGTGACCCAACCGCCGCCAAACCAAAATTCTCCGATCGGCTCGTCGGCCATCCCTGCGAACTGCAGGAAATCACAGGGCGAATCGTATGCCTCGGCGGTCAGCTGCAAACCGTGTTCATGCGCCAGTCTCCGGAAGGTTCCCACGTAGCAGTCAAGTGTCATATCGGAAACCGTCCGCCGGAAATCCCACAGAAAACGGTCGGTGATATCCTGGGAGTCAATCACGTATCCGGCAAAAACCGGCAGGAAGTTCCATACATCGTAACCCCGTCTTTGCTGAAAATCATTTCGCATCAGCGGCGTCCAGGTCTGCGTACCGTTTTCCCAACTGTCAATATGCGTAGCCATGAACGGTTTTCCCGGTCCTGTCCGGCCGGCATTTTCCGCAACAAGCCGCCCGATTTGTCCATTGAAAGCCGCTTCCGCCGCCTTGACGGAAAGTTTGTCGCATTCCAGTCCGTCGAAGCCCGCCGGCGGGGGACCTACTACTTTTCCCGTACACGTATGCCCGATACGAAGTATCGTCCAATTTCCATTCGGTACCTGCCAGTCCAGTTTTCCGTCGGCAGCCATTTTATCACTGAGGTCTATCAGGTCTTTCCGTGCAATCAGCGCATGGTTGTCGGGTTTTTTGCGACGAAGCGAGGTGACGGGATTATCCGGTCGGAGGGTGTCCAGTCTTGATACATCGGCCGGCGTTGGAAATGCAAAAACCACGATGTCCCGGTAATAGTCACGTTTTTTGGGCGGTTCGGGAAGGGAGATGACCGCCTTTTGCGAGCCGGACACACGGGTTTCCGTCCATGTCAACATTTGCATGCCGAGTTCCGGCGTAATCCACGTCCCGCCACTGCCGTTCCAGCCGGCATCGTTATTCATGTTCACCTCTATTCCGAGTCGCTCGGCCTCGGCAAGCATGAAATGATACAGCTCGCGCCACGGGTCGCTCATAAAATCGACCGGCCCGCGCGGAGCGCCCTGTCCGACTTCCATAATCAGTACGCCGCCAATCCCTACACGCTGCATTGCTTCGAGGTCGGCTGTAATCCCTTCGGAGGTCAGGTTACCATTGTTCCAAAACCAGTACACCCACGGACGATTCTCCGGTCCGGGTTGAACAAATTCCCTTGCAAGCTGCCCGCAGTCGGAACCGGGGGCTATACAACAGGAACATAACAGATACACGGCCATAACAGCCGGAATGAAATTTCTTTTGTGTAACATCATTGTTTGAATTTTATTTGTTAATAAATGCGGTTCGACGAATTATTTTTCCACCACAAACACCGACTTACATCCGTCCAGGTCGATTCGGAAACGGGTTTTCCCGTTTTGGCGGATGGCAGGTAAGGTATCTTCGGTATTGCCGTTGTGCGGGTTCCAACATTCCAGGCGGTATTCTCCCGTCACTTCTATTTCGGCTGATTTAGGCGTCAGCTCCGGATTGGCAAAAAACCAGAAATTTTTCCCGTGAAGCACTTTGTGGATGTTGCGCAGGCTGGTCTTTCCCGTAAATGTCAGCGACGAAGGGATTTTTGACAGCGCCGTTTTCAGGCTTGCCGGGTCGGGCTTGTCAACGAAAATCACATTTTCGTGTTCCGACAACAGCTTCACGAGGGCGACAGCCTTTTCATCGTCCGATGCACGGGTAGCCTTGGAGGGCATTTGCGAAACGAAAATCACATGTCCGCCTGCCTGTGCCAATGCCTGCATCTTTTCCAGATTACTCAGCGAGACGGTTGTACTTGCCGGAACAATCAGTGTGTGGAATGAATTATACTGTACCCCGTTGTCCAGGAAGAGCGTGCCTTTTTCGACGCGACACCGATCGTCCAGTACCTCCGGGTGCAGGAACATGAAATCGTATCCCAAACTGTCTGCCAGCGAGACGCCGACATCCACGTAATTCAATTCGGGCAGTTCCACGCCGCCCCGGTAATGTCCCAGCGGGCCATCCATGTAATGACCGCTTTGCATCGTATGCACGGGATACAGTACCGCCATATCGCCCACCCACCGGGATTCGTTTTGCATGAAGGCGTTCAGGCGTGCCAGATAGTCGGTGAATACGCGCAGGCTGTCGGCATACAGCGGATTGCGAAGCGAGAGTTCGGGCAAAAACGTCACGCGGTCGGTGTTGTACCACACGGCATGGGGTATCAGCAGGTTAATTCCCTTCACATACTGGTCCATCGCAATGCCGAATATTTCGTTCCAGCCGATGTTGCCCATGGCGCCGTATGTTTCGGACATCACCAGGGAATGATTCCAGTTCCAGGCTGCCGAACTGACAATCTTGTAAAAGCGTTCGGCCGGACGGTTGCCGCCGATTTTATCTATGCCCGGAATGTCCTGATATTTGAAGCATTTCATCAAATCGCCTGCCGTGCCCGTGCAGTTGACGACTTCTTCGTTGTCCTGATGTCCGGTAGCCATCACGCCATGTGCGCGGCTCCAGTCGCTGACCAGTTTGGGATAGCCTGCGGCATAGAGTTCGCTGCGGAAGCCGAACAGGAAGTTGCGGGCTTCGGACGTTTCGCTGCCGATGTCGTACCACAGCGCCGGATAGTAGAGCGCCGGACTGAAACCGTATTTTTCCTCGAATTTCCGGTTGAACTCCGGCGTCCACGCGCGTCCGTCGGCATAATACAGCGTCGGTTCGTCGAAAAATGTCCCGACAACGGTTGTGCCGAAATACTTCCCGAAGCGTTTGTAATACTCGTCGTGCGTCATTCCGATATAGAGGCGCACGGCTTCGGGACTCATGTAGTCCACAATGGTTCTGCCCGCATCCACGCAGGTAAAAATCATCACCTTCCAGTGATTTCCGGGAGGCGTCCACGTCAATTTTCCCCGGTCGACACGAGCGGTCAGGTCCATTCTTTCGAGCGAAACCGTATCCATCGCCACTGCGGCCATCACGACGCCTTCCGGCAACACCTGTTCAAACGGTACGCCGGTGACAGGACGGTATTCCGTCTTGTCCAGCCGTTTGTACGTGTGTTCGGGATACCTCTGCCGGAAGCGTCCGATACCGTCGCCGTTAATGTCGCCGGCTGTTCCGCTGGGGAAGCCGTATTCGTCGTACAGCCACAGCGTAAGGCCCAGTCCGGCGGCTTCTTCCACGCAGACCCGGTACATGTCAAAATAGGCATCGGAAAGGTATTCGGGCTTGAAGTTTTTCCCAAACGGCAGGATACTCAACCCGCCGTAGCCGGCTTCTTTGTAACCGGCCATTTGCCGTTTCAGTTCCTCCGGCTCCACGCGGGTATTGTTCCAGAACCAGAGCGGATTCGGCCGTATGCCGACCGGCACAGTCCGGAAATCGGCGGCTGTCTTTTGCCATTCCGCATTCCGGGATGCACAGGCGGATAACGCAAGGCACAATAGAATCTCAGAATGCTGCCAGTCCGACTCGTGTAACAGTCCGGTCACGAAACCGGCCGGTTCGCTCCACTCCGAGGGGTTTCCGTCTTTGTCGAACACCCGCACTTTCCAGAAATAGTTGTGTCCGGAGGCCAGCTCTCTGCCGCCGAATGGCACGAGCACGGACTGTGCGGACATGACTTTTCCGCTGTCCCAGACATCGCCCTCACCCTGTGCCAGTCGCGACGAATCGCTTGCCACCAGCACCTGATAAGCAGTTTGTTTTTGTCCCCGCGTAGCTGCCGGATCGAAAAGCTTCCAGCCGAAACGCGGCTTTTCGGTGTCGATTCCCAGGGGATTCGTCCTGTGTTCGCACTGTAAATCGACAGGAACCGGCCGCGCCGGTATTTCCGCCTTACCGGCAGACCCTGAAACGCTGCACAGTAAAATAACCCATATAAAAATCTTTTTTCCCGTTCTTCTTCTCATGACTTTATTCTTTTTTTTGTTAGATGATTATTAATCCGTCGGATTGTTCTTTTATTCGCCAAAGGTACGCGCCTTTCCGTCAAAGGTGCGCACTTTTCCGTCAAAGGTGCGCACTTTTCCGTCAAAGGTGCGCACCTTTCCGTCAAAGGTGCGCACCTTTCCGTCAAAGGTGCGCACTTTTCCGCCAAAGGTGCGCACCTTTCCGCCAAAGGTGCGCACCTTTCCGTCAAAGGTGCGCACCTTTGCGCCAAAAGTGCGCATGTTTTTGACGGCAGCGGATGCCTTTCCGTTAAAAACAAGTCTGCTTTTCGGAAATACCGGTTGCCTGTCTGCTTCCGGTTTGTTGGCTCTTTGCACGGTCATACTTTTCTGTTGCACGGTATACTGTTTTTCTGTAAGTCTATCTTTTCTTAAAATAAGAAGTGTAAATGTCGGAGCGAAGAACGACGCTTCGCTCCGACAAAAAAGTGGAAAGAATTTATTCGTAACCCTCGTTTTGCGTAAGATTCTTGTTTAGCCGGGTTTCTCTCAGCGGAATCGGGAGAAGCGCCTCGTAGGCGTCGAACCGGAGATCGTACTCGTTGAACGGAATACTACCCCTCGAGGTCGTGGGGTTAGCCCTTTCCTTCACCCCGTACGCATTCAGGAGGGTGGACAGTTCGGCCAGCGTATGCGTGCGCACCAGGTCGAGCCAGCGATGATTTTCGAACGCCAGTTCGATTCTTCGCTCATGCAGTACCGCAGTGCGGAACGATTCCTTCGTCAGACCGGACACGGGAGCCAGCCCTGCCCGTTCGCGTATCCGGTTCACGTATCCGTAAGCTTCGTCCGTCGGTCCGTCCGTTTCATTGATGGCTTCGGCCAGCGACAGCAGCACTTCGGCATAACGCATCAGCGGCCAGTTGTCGTCCGGACGGCCTTCGATGGTGTGCGGATGATTGAACTTGTTGATATAAGGTATCGCCACCCACTCGCCTTCATTGCTGGTATATCCCTCCTTCAGGGAAATATCCTTGCGCAGGTCGCCCTCTTCATAATCGCCGATGATGTCCAGCGTCGGAATATTCCATCCGCCGCCGCTTCTTCCCGGAAAAGGAATCACGGCGCCATACGATTCGCGCGGATAGAAGGTGTATATGAATCCGCTGTATTCTCCCCAGTCGTTACCGCCCTGGAACTGCACATCCATAATGGATTCGGCATGATTTTTCTTTGCCGGATCAAATACGTCGGCATAGTCGGGCAGGATTTGATAGCCCAGCTGGGCGACCTGCCTGAACGATGCAACCGCTTCCGCATACTGCCTTCTGACCAGATACGTACGCCCCTGAAGTGTCAGAGCGGCACCTTTCGTCGCATATCCGGTCTTCGTGTTTTTGACCGGAAGCGCGTCTACGGCGAATTTCAGATCACTGTCAATTAATGCATATACTTCCGATGCCGGCGAACGGCCGTAGCTCCACGCCTCGTCAGGGTCGGCAATCGGTTCGGTCACGATGATCACGTCTCCAAAGAACTGCACTAACTGGAAGTAATAATACGCCCGCATGAATTTCAACTGGCCTTCAAAATTGGATTTGGCTGATGCGTTGATCGTGGCGCCTTCCATTTTGGATAAAGTCAGGTTGATATTCGCCAGATTCTGATAAAACCGGTTGTAAAGGCTCCCCACATTTTCGGTATTGGAAACCAATTGCCAGTATTCAATCGCTTCGAGAGAAGGCGACTGCCCCCTGTCCATCTGATTGAAGTGAACGGTGGTGTTATCCGAAATCATTTCGTTGAACGCCCATGATTCATTGGAGGAGATGTAGTCCTGCAACTGGGAATATACGCCGATGAGAGCCTGCTCAATCTGTACTTCCGTTTTGTAAAAACTTCCCGAGTTCAGTTTTGTCGGGTCGCTTTTGTCCAGAAAATCGTCGGAACATGAACAAATGGTCAGTACAAACCCTATACATATATATTCTACTATCTTTTTCATAATGCCTGTAATTTAAAATGTGATTGTTGTACCTATCGAAAGAATCAGCGGAATGGGGTAGGCTTCATCGTCGCGTCCCAGATTGATACCGCCGTCCATATCCACATCGGGATTGAATCCGGGATAATTGGTAATCAGGAGTGCGTTTTCCGCATTCAGGTAGAACCGGGCGCCTTTCAGGATGGACTTCCCGCGTGGCACGGTATAGCCGAGCGAAATGCTTTTGACCCATGCATGGCTTGCGTCATAGACGTACCTGGAATTGACTTCGCGTTCCCACTTCCACGTATTGGTAGAGGGCCAGATGCCGTTTCCCGGATGCTCGGGCGAACGCCACCGGTTTTTGGCGTCTGCCGCCACGTTGAAGCAGCCATCCATATTGCCGATAGTCGCCTCAATCTCGCGTTGCAGATCATAGTCCTGTGCACCGGTAATCAGGATATTCAGGTCGAAATTCCGGTATTCGGCGCCC
Organism: Tannerella sp.; assembly: GCA_031283915.1. GTDB lineage: Bacteria > Bacteroidota > Bacteroidia > Bacteroidales > Tannerellaceae > Tannerella. The sequence goes on along the minus strand of JAITAY010000186.1, from coordinate 348 downwards.
AGCGTCAGCGCCCAATTGAATTTGGGATGAGGGTTGCCGATTTCCACCATATCCTTGTTGTCGTAGGTAATGACCCCGTCGCCGTTGGCGTCCCAGTATTGATATACGCCCGGGACGGCGCCTTCCTGCAGCGGGGCATTGGCGATTTCTTCCTCGGTGTTGAAAATACCCAGCACCTTGTATCCCCACAACATGCCGATGGGATGCCCGACAATCGAACGGTTATACATGTTATAGAAACTGTAACGTTCGATATAGTCGTTTTCACCCATAATCTCGAGCACTTTGTTCCGGTTGAACGCGATATTGTAATGTCCTCTCAAACTCAGGTCGTTTGTGACTTTTTCC
>JAITAY010000264.1 GCA_031283915.1 Tannerella sp. | reverse complement strand
ATATCGGGCGTTAAAACGCTTGTAAACCTTACTTTAGAACGGGATTGGGAGGATCGTATCTCCGTTCGGGACAATTGAAAATGTTATTTTATTTGCTACGGATGTACTAAAATTTAATTTGGTTTCATGCAGAATAATAGCCAGGATCAACAGATCTCTGTCGAGAAAATCAAGCAGGGCGATATTGACTCGTTTGAGCGATTATTTCGCTTGTATTATAAACGCATGTGCATTTATGCAGATAATATCGTGGAGAACAGCCTCGAAGCGGAAGAGATTGTCTGTAGCATGTTTGTACGGTTGTGGGAAAAGTGCGGGCAACTGCATATCCACACCTCTCTCGAATCCTATCTCGTTTCGTCCGTTCACAATGCCGCACTCAATTATCTGAAGCGCCTCGAAATAGAAAACAGATACCGTGAAAAGGTACAATACCAGCTTAAATACATGGATTTGCTGCATCCCGAAGGGTTCGATACGCCCTTGACTGCCATGCTCGACAAGGAACTGTCCGAGCATATCGAAAAAGCGCTGGCGACGCTGCCCCCGCAATGTCGCGAAGTTTTCGTTTCCATCATGATGGATGGACTCTCTTACGAAGAAGTGGCGAAAAAACTGAATGTCTCTATCAATACCGTTCGCACGCAGATTACAAGGGCTATCAAAAAGATGCGAACAGCCCTGTCTGCGTATGACCCGCTCCGCCTTCGCAAACAAAAAGGTTAAGAATACCTAACGCCGTCACATTAAATTAGAGGCGGATTGTCTTACTTGTCGAAATCGCAATAAATTGTGTAATTGAATTTTTAGCAGTGTATCAGATACCGACATATATTGACAATATCCTCGTCGCGCTGTTTTCGGGTGAAGCAAGCGATGCCGATGTGCAAATCCTGCGGGAATGGCTGGATTTGTCTCCCGAGCATGAAAAATGGCTGAACGAATATCGGGAAATGTTTTTCCTGATGAAAAATTACCGTCGCGCCGATCCGGGTTATTACAATGTAGACGAGGCGTGGGCAAAAGTGTCCCGCCAGGTGCCGGGTATATCCGACCGTTTTTCTTCGTTACGAAGAAAAACGGTCGGATATACCCGGCACCTGGCGAACTACCTGCTTCGCCAGGCCGCCGTCTTCATCCTTGCCTTTGGGGCAGGGCTGGCGACGATGTATTTTTATCCCCGGCAGGGAGAAACGGAAACGGAGGAAACCGAAGTATACTATACCGAATATACCGTACCGTATGGCTCCAAATCAATAATCACCCTCCCCGACAGCTCTTCGATATGGATGAATGCCGGCAGCAAACTCCGCTACAGCTCGGCATTCAATCAGACCGAACGCAAAGTTTCCATCGAAGGCGAAGCATACTTCAACGTAGCCAGGAACGAAAAAAAACCGTTCTACGTAATAACCTCCGCCGTTACGCTGAAAGTGCTGGGAACCAGTTTCAACATCAAAGCTTATCCGGAAGAAGACCAGGTAGAGACGACCGTCGAATCGGGTAGCGTGCAGGTCTTGCGGAATGTAAAAGGATACCTGTCCGACAAGCTGATATTGACCGCCGGCCAGAAAGCGACGGTCATCAAGTCCGCCATTCATGTTGACAGCACAATGCTGTCGCCGTTGCCCTCTGCTGCCACTTCGACCGGTAACCGCCATGTATTGCCGGAAAAAGTGGCCGAAAAAACGATTGTCGCCAAAAATGTGGCGACCGAACTCTATACTTCATGGAAAGATGCACGCTGGATCATCGAAAAAGAATCGCTGGAATCGCTGGCCGTCAAACTGGAAAGACGGTATAACATACGGATTTCGTTCACCGACCAGACCCTGAAAAAGATCTCCTTCTCGGGCACGTTGAAAGACGAAACGCTGGAGCAGGTATTGGAAGCCATCAAGCTGTCCGCTCCGGTGAACTATACGATTCACCAAAACAAAGTGACGCTGTCCATGAACAAATGGCTCATGACGCATCCCGACCAAAACGAAACAATTGACAACAATACATATTAATAGAATGCCTTATGAAAAAAATGAGAGTGACGAAAATGCGCAGACAGAGTAACAGAAAGTATTTAACTAATTAATCAACCTGAATTTTATTGTAGAACTAAATTTTTGAGAAAACATGGATGAAAGAAATTTTTTGTTTAGACACCCCGGATTAGGACGGATCGTGCAGTTTATGTGTGTATTGCTTCTAATCGGCACGGTCTCGGCCTCGGCCAGACCCGACCAGAAGTTGACGATTCAAATCCACAAGGGGACACTGAGTGAGTTTTTCAAGGAAATTGAAAAACAAAGTGATTATCGTTTCTTCTACAACGACGAGATGGTAAATATCGAAAAGGAAATTCATCTTATGGACGTGAAAAACAAATCCATAGATGATGTATTGGCCACCTTGCTGGCAAATACCGAATTGAGATACCGCAAGCTGGATAATAATTTGATTATTATCTCTTCAAAAGAACTGCTGCAAAGCGTCGGCGTGTCGGGAACGGTGTTAGATGCAGCCGGCGAAGCGATTCCGGGCGTGAACGTGTCCGTAAAGGGGACGACGATCGGTACGATAACCGACGCCAACGGCCACTTCAGCCTGGAGGTACCCAGCAACAATGCCGTACTTCTGTTTTCGTTCATCGGATACGCAAGCCAGGAAGTCAAAGTCGGTACGCAACGGACGCTGCAAATCGTTCTTCAGGAAGACAATCTCCTGCTGGAAGAAGTCGTAGTCGTGGCCTACGGTACGGCCAAGAAGAAAGACCTCACGGGATCCATTTCCACGGTAGATACGAAATTGCTTGTCTCACAGTCCAACTCCTCTGTGAGCAGTGCGCTGGAAGGCGCTGTGGCCGGCTTGCAGGTACAGAAACTTGAAGGTCAGCCGGGTCTGGATATGGCAATCCGTGTGCGTGGTTTGGGAAGTACAAACGAAAACGCCGCTAACGCATTAATTGTGATTGATGGTGTTCCTCAGGAGAAGACAAATATCCTGTCATCAATCAATCCGAATGATATTGCCAGCATGACGATATTGAAAGATGCGGCATCTACGGCGCTGTACGGTTCGCGCGGTGCAAACGGCGTGGTACTGATTACCACCAAGAAGGGCATCTCCGGTAAGGCGAAAGTCTCGTTTGATGCACGCTGGGGCGTCAATACGATGACCAACAACATGCCTGATTTGCTACGTGACCCTGCACAGACTTACGAGCATCAGTGGCTGTTGAATTACAATACCTACCGTTATGCGGATGGTAAACCTTATCAGAGCAATAATTACAGACTTGACGTACAGAATCCGATGCACACGCACGAGGAAGCGGCGCTGTATGCCAGTCAACATTTGTTCAACTATAGCGGAAACAGCAATAATCTGGAGGTTAACAATCTGTTAAACTGGATGGTTTATTCTTTCCCCGGTTGGAACGACGAGAGCAATTATGAGCGGATCAAAACGGGAACAGGAAAAGAAACGGCTACCATGCTGAATAGCTACCTTGTGGGTACGGACGGCAAACTGAATCCGCAAGCCCAACTCCTGTATAACGATACGTTTTATGACCTTATCCTGAAAGATCGTTTCCGTCAGGAATATAATGTTTCGGCAAGCGGCGGTTCGGACAGGATGAATTACCATATTTCCATGGGATACCTTCAGGATCCGTCCTATATTCAAACGTCTTCGTTCGACCGTTATGTAGGGCGTGCCGTCTTGAACGGAAACGTGACCAACTGGCTGAAGGTGGGAACCAACATCAGTTATTCGTATCGTGTGACCAATGCGCAGCCTTCCCATTATTCGTCTTCGAACGGCGAAATATACCAGGGTATGGGCGACGCCAGCCATAATGTCTTTTCTACCATCATGAGCGAGCCTTCTATCCTGCAAGTCTACGCTCATAATCCGGACGGCAGTTATATCCTGAATCCGGACGGCAGCAGAAAAGTGCATCAAGTGGATGGCGACGGAAAATCCATGATCGGCCCGACGTATACCGACCCGTGGGGTAATATTCCCGGCAACATTTTCGTGAAAATGGAACAGGACAGGCAGACCCTAAAATCCCATTACGTTACAACCCGGACGTACGCCGACGTGAAATTCCTGAATGACTTCACCTTTACGGCGAACCTCTCCGTAGACGGCTCGTTCGACAATATTACCCGCTATCTGAATAATTCAACGGCCGGCGCGGCCGGTGTGGGCGGCTTGAACAAGCAAAACGGTTCGAGCGTCAATCTGAATGCACAGCAACTGTTGAATTATAGCCGTGATTTCGGCAAACATCACGTAGACGCTCTTTTGGGACACGAATTTAACCAGTATTCGTATGAAGATATGATTTTCACTACGACCCATTCGCTGATTCCGAATTTCCCGGTTTACGGCAATTTTGTCGGTGTGTATACCGGTAACCGCGTAGGAAGCCGTGCCGTACGCTTTGGCAACCCGAGCGGTAATATCTGGCAGATGGCCATGGAGAGCTATCTGGGACGTGCCAATTATATTTTTGACAATAAGTATTATGCAAGCGTTTCGTTACGCCGCGACGGTTCTTCCAAGTTCAAAAATCCCGATGACCGTTGGGGTACGTTCTGGTCGGTAGGAGGCGGCTGGCGAATCTCCGGTGAAGAATTTATGAAAGGCGCGGAAGACTGGCTGAATAATCTGAAAATCCGTGCCAGCTACGGTGTACTTGGCAACCAGGCAGGTATATCTACTTACGGGACCTACCAGACATGGACGCTGGGCGCCATTTATTCGGCAACGGGTGCAGGTGCGGCACAGGAACGTATTCCGTCAAGCTTTACGCTGAGTCAGGGTGCACGGGTATATGAAAACCTGACATGGGAGAATATTCATACGATGGATGCAGCCCTGGAATTTGACCTGTTCAACCGCGTACGCGGTACGGTCGACTGGTACAACCGCGAAACGGTGAACGCATTTTTCGGAAATGTGCTTTCTAAAGCGGCCGAAGCATTTGCCCTGACAACCAACTTGACGATGAACAACGCGAAAATCCGTAATCGCGGTTTTGATGTGGAATTGAATGTAGACCTCATTACGAATAAAGACCTCTACTGGTCGGTAGGATTAAACGGCGGTCATTTCAATACCATCCTGACCGAAATGCCGGCAGGACAGGGCGACCCGACGATTGACGGAAATATGCTCATATCTGGTGAGTTGCCTTATCTGCGCGGTGAAGGAAAGCCCTATTATAATACGTATGTGTTTAAGTATGAAGGGCCGGATCCGGATTGCGGCGTTGCCTTGTGGAGTCATGTCGTGACCCAGGTCGACCATGACGCCAGCCGCTTCAATGATACGCCGGTAGGCGAAAGGGTGAAAACTTCCAACTATTCGATTATGTCCAACTACGACCGTGTAGAAATGGGCGACGCCGTACCCGACTGGATAGGCGGTTTCAATACGAGTGTACGTTATAAGAACTTCGATCTCAGTGCGTCCATTGCGTATCAGGTTGGTGGTCTGGTATACTGGAGGGATGCGATTGTTTATTATGAAGTCGACTTTGGCCGCGACCACCCGATGCTGATTGACAAGGAAATCCTCGGCAATACGTGGACTCCGGAAAACCCGAATGCCAAATTCCCGATCGCTGTAATGAATAAGAACAATTCATGGTCATGGGGTCTGGCAGACCTGACTGCCAGTTCGCTGACGATGTTCGACGCTTCGTACTTCAGCCTGAAGAACGTGACGCTCGGTTACACCCTGCCGAAATCATTGACAAGCAAAGCGCAAATAAGCAACCTGCGTATCTATGCGTCGGCAGATAACAGTTTGATGTTTAGTGCACACAAGGGGATAGACCCGCGCATGTCACTGACCGGCAGAACTCCAATGTATGCCTATCCTTACCTGCGTGTATTTAATGTTGGTTTAAATGTTGAATTCTAAAATGTATCTGATTATGAAAAAGTATATTGTTATTTTATGCATGTGTTTGCTGGGATTGGCCTCATGTGACGACAAGCTGGATTTGGCGCCGGCCAATCAAATCACACAGGAGCAGATTATGGAACTCCTTGCTTCGGGCGACAGTAGCAAAATTGACCTGGTTTTAGGGGGTCTGGCTTCCAATCTCCCGTATGTATGGCATCGCGACCTGGGCGGTTCGGATCCTCTCATCAACAGCCCGCTGGGATTGATGTATCGCCACAGTTTAATGGGTTACGATCTTGTGATCGAAGGAAATGATATGGGAGTATTCGGTTATCTCCCTTATATATCCGCCGATGTAATACGAAACGGTTTGGACAATAAGAACACCGGGAACTGGGAATTGGGATGGAAATGTGTGGCCGAAGCGAACCGTTTGCTGGACTTCCTGACGGATGAAATTGTAGGAGATAGTAAGAGATTGAAGACCTACAAGGCGCAGGCATTGACTTTGCGGGCATTTGCCTACAACTGGCTGATGGAAAACTATCGGGAAGCCTATCGCAGTGACGGCGTCGGCCTGATGATTTACGACAAGATCGGAGGAGACTACAAACCCTATTCAACGGCCGGAGAAATGTATGATTTTATCAAGCAGGATATCAAAACGGCGACCGGTTTGTTTGCCGAGTCCCAAATCGGCGAGGCTCAGGACGGTTATACCATTGCCAGTTTTTCGGACATTGATTTGGGCGTAGCCAACTTTGTTCTGGCGCGCATCTCGTTGCTGACCGGCGATTATGTGACAGCCATTGCCGCAAGTAATGCCGTTTTAGCGAAATATCCCAATTTGATCGCCACCGAATATTATGGCGGAAAAAATTCGGGTACGGCTACCGAACCTGAATTTAAAATGGAAACGAATGCGTTTTTGAATTTCACGCATAATCCGGAAGTCATTTGGGGTTTTCAGGATGTCCTGGGTAACCGCAACAACATTTATACGGCATGGAATGTACTCAGTTACAGTTACGGTGGAGCCTCTGCAGGCGACTATACGTGTATTGTGAATACGCTCTACGACCAGATAAATGCGAATGATGTCCGCAAAAGCACGTTTCTCGACGGGAATACGAGATTCGAGGACTACCGGTATGAAAGCGAAACCTCGCCCACGAATCGTTCCGTTCCGGAATACAGCAATTTGAAGTTTGCCGCTTCATTGGGCAAGAATGGTACGAAAGCAAACGCTGACATAAGCAGTAACGATATTTGCTACATACGAGTGTCGGAAGTATTGCTTATAAAAGCGGAAGCACAGGCGAAAAGCGGTGATGATGCCGGAGCGAAAGCGACGCTTAACACGTTATTGGCGGCTCGCAGTACCGGGAGCGGTACGCTGACGGCCGATAATTACGGTGGCGGAGCCGGCAATACGCTTGAGCAGGTGAAACTGCAATGGCGCATCGAAATGTGGGGCGAGAAGGCAACGGAATATTACAACAACAAGCGTTGGGGTGTGGATGTGGTTCGTTCCATGACTGCCACCAATCATGGGAGAGATATGACGATTCCCGTAGCCATTATGACGCTTCCTATTCCTGAAAATGAATTGCTGTACAATCCAAACTTGAGATAGTACAAAGATTGACAATGGATAAAAGACCTTTCGGAATATTCAATTCCGAAAGGTCTTTAAAACTTAAAAAGATTCATGGAACTGTCGCCGGAATCCCTGAAGGTAGATATTATAATCCTGTGCCATGAAAGTCAAATGTCTTTCTGCTAACAGCTATCTATTATACTGAGCACGGCATGATTTTGTGATAGGGTTTCCGGATGGCTTCAATGAAACAGGACGCAGTCCTTGCAGGTTTCCGAACAATTTCAATGAAGCAGGAGGCAGTCCTCACAGGTTTCCGAACAATTTCAATGAAGCAGGAGGCACTCCTTGCAGGTTTCCGAACAATTTCAATGAAACAGGAGGCAGTCCTCACAGGTTTCCGAACAATTTCAATGAAACAGGAAGCAGTCCGGCAGGATTGCAAACATTTCAGACTGAAACGGACGCAGTCTTCGCCAATTTCACTGTTTTAAACCGCGCGAAGTATAATTTCCTGTTTATTCAAAAAATCTTCCCGTATACACATGGTATAATTTATAACAGCCATAAAATGAAATTATTCAACAATGTTTTTTGGGGTATCCTGCCGTTTGCGGCAGCGATGTTTTTCCAGACCTGCCACTCAGTCCGGTCCATTCGGCCGGTATCGGCCGAACTGGTACATTATCACGGTCGAAACATTCCGTGCATCAACGGCAAATACTGTCCGCCCATTGCCTATTCGCCGCCGTTCAGCATCTCGCGTAACCCATACAGTGAGGACGGGCGAATCAATTATGACAACTTCGCAAAGGCGGACATTGATTTGGTAGAAATGCACATCGAACTGCGCAATGCATGGAATCCGGATGGAACGCTGAATATCCCCATGGTCAGGCATGAGCTGATCAGCACGTTACAGGGTATCCTCGCCATCAATCCGGCGGCTTGTTTTCAGGTCAGGCTGGATATTCATGCGCCTCTCTGGTGGCTGAAGAAATATCCTGAAGAACAGACAGGATATGCCCGGGGAGCGGTCGATTTCAATGCGCCGAACGATATTGTACGGGCGCCCAATGCCAGTCTGGCCTCTGAACGGTGGAAAAGAGAGGCAACGCAAATTCTGAAACAATTCCTTGACTACCTTGACACGACAGATGTCGGGAAGCGCGTCTACTCGTTTATGGCAGGTGGCGGATGCGGCAGTGAATGGCACTATTTCGGCTACAGGCAGGAGCCGGACACGGGCGAAGCCATGACCCGAAATTTCCGCCGGTGGCTGTCAGAGAAATATGGCACAGACAGGGCGTTGCAGGATGCGTGGAACCACCCGGGAGCGACGATTGCCGCCGCTACCGTTCCCGACCTGGACGAACGCCGTTACCATACGGGCGTCTTCCGCGACCCGCAAAAGGAACGCCGGATCATCGACTACTTCCACTGCCATCAGGAAACGGTAGAGGAGGCCATCCTTCATTTCACCCGACAGCTCAGGGAAAACTGGCCGCGCAAAGTGCTGGTCGGACTTTTCAACGGTTATCTCTTTTTCGACAACGATTTCAATGCAAACGGACATCTCTATTTCGACCGGCTGCTCGACAGTCCGTACATAGACTTCTTCGCTGGCCCGTACAACTACAGCAGGCAGGCGCGGGACCCGGGCGGCACGAGCCAGCCGCGTTCGCTCGTGGAATCGGTCAACCTGCACGGGAAACTCTTCATGACCGAACAGGACCGAATTCTGCACCGGCTCACCCAGTCGCGCGACCACGAAACCGTACTCAAAAACGATGACGGGAGCATCGCCACGCTACGAACCAATTTCGCCCAGCTGGCAAGCCGTGCCGCGGGATACTGGTTCGAAGAATTTAGCTCCTTCCCGGGCTTTCCTCCCTTCTGGGGACACCTGCCGCTCGAGGAGGTGGCCGGCAATTTCAACTCGCCGGCCATCATGGCGGAAATCAAATGCCAGCAAACCTTCTACAGTGAAATGATTCACCGGGACTATGAATCCGTGGCCGACGTAGCCTTCTTCTACGACTTCAACACGTATTACTATATGGCGGAGTGCGATAACCCCCAGACGCGCGAAATCGAACATGCTTCCAACAACGGCATGATTTCCGATGCCTTCCGTAGCGGCGCCACGTTTGACACGTACCTGTTCAGCGACATGCAGCGGATAGATTACAGTAAGTACAGGGCTGTCGTTTTCGGTACAACCTATTGCATGAGCAATGCGGACATGGATTTTATCGACAGGGTAATCAAGAAAGACGGCCGCACGGTGATTTTTACCTATGCACCCGCCTATACGGACGGTTACCGGCTGGATATGGATCGCACAAGTAAAATTACAGGAATGAAGCTGCGTTCCATACAAATGGATACCCCTCCGATGGTGACCGTCAACGGCAGAGAATACGGCCTGTCGTCGAGGAGTCTGTCAACAGACGGTTCGGCAGGAAGCGTTCCGGTCACGCCTCTGTTTGCCATCGACGACACGCAGGTCGAAGTACTGGGATACTACAAAGACACGCAGATATCTGCCATTGCACGGAAAAAACACGCCGACTATACGGTTGTCTATGCTGCACTGCCCCTGCGCGATCCGGATTTGATACGCCTGCTTTTTCGCGAAGCGGGAGCACATATTTACAATAACGATAACGACGTGATTATCGCCGGCGGCGGAATTGTATGCCTCGCGACGAAGGAGGGCGAGAGCGGGAAACGCATCGTTCGCCTGCGAAACGGGAAAGAAGTGGAAACAGTGATGAAACCGGGTTCTACCGTCATTCTGGATGACCGGACCGGAAATATTTTATTCGATTAA